>JAYUPU010000066.1:0-6954 GCA_043759925.1 bacterium
AGGTAATATCATGGCATCAAAAGACGCACCAGCGCAGGAGCAATTGTTTGTTGTCGCAAACGAAACAGGTCAGATTGGCCTGCCAGAGTTTGCTATTACAGATATAGACAGCCCACTTGCTCAGGTTACACGCGGCATTCACTTTATGAACGCCCTAAGTGCTATGGACGAAGTAAACACACGGATGGGTTTTATTACTGCGAATAGCCTGCCAGGTGGCCAAGCAAGTTCAAGGCAACGATACGGCAGTAATCTACCTAATGTTGTAGCTGGTGCTAGCAATGAAGCTAAGCGCCAAGCAAAAATAGTAAAAACAGAGTTTGCTAGAGCAATAGGTATGTACGCCATAGACGATACAGACGTAGCGAAAAGTTTAGCCCGCGAAAAGTTTGATCAGTTTAGGGCAGAATATGACGGAACAATAAATGCCAAAAAGCGTAAAGATACGTTTCGCTTACTCAAAAATCGGGTAGATGCAATTCAAGGTAGTGATACCGATAGGGCAGAAAAGCTAGGTAGGGTCATGCTCGACGACTTTGTTTTGATAGTGCCTGTCACCGATCAGCCGTCTGTTACATACCCTGAAGCGACCGAACCTGATAAAGATGATCTTGATACCGCATCACGCTTACGGGCTATCGCCGAAGACCCAAGGGCCGGCTTTACACCGGCTACCAATGACGAAAAGAATATGGTGTTGAGCTATCTTGACTATCTAGATAATCCATCATACCCACGCGGCATACATCACCAATTACTTGAAGTATACTTTCACCAGGCTTACAACGACGACACTGTAAACACTGCAGAAGGAATCGCAGCGCTAATAAGCATTACGCATGTGCTGGGCGATTTTTACACGCAAGCCAATCAACAACTTGCTGTATTAAAAGACATTGCGCTTGTTATTAATGAAACTCCAAATCCAAAGGCAAAACTTGTTGAAGAAGTAGGCATTGACCATCTTGGTATTGACCCACTTGTAAGGCACCTAGACATGGCAGAATTTAAAAAGTGGGGTTTTGTGCCTAAACTTGGGCGTAACCCACTCCGCAGGGTAAGAAACAATGAAGCAGCCGCAGATCATCCTGTTAAAAATAAGGTAATTGAAGATCAATATACGCGTACAGATAAAACACCAGTTTTTAAAAAGTGGATACATGACAGGGTGCACGGTAACAAGCGCCGTAAGATAGAGCCACTATTGATTGGTGATTTGCGTAAACCTGCCAATGACGCAGTCGATGAGCAAGCCAGGCGTGCTTACTTCATGGAACGTCGCTTGCAAGAAATTACCACACTGCCACAAAAATCTAAATACAGTGTTGTTGCTGATACGGCAGCTGAAATTTTGAACGCCGCTTCATAAAAGGTTAGAATACGCACACATGCAAGCACACGACACAAAGCAACCCTTTTTTATACTTGCCCCAATGGACGACGTCACAGACGTTGTTTTTAGGCGTGTGGTAGCCGAATGCGCCGCGCCAGACATGTTTTTTACAGAGTTTGCTAACGTAGACGGGTTGCAAAGCCCAGGCCGCCACGCAGTACTTAAAAAGCTCAAAAAAGATCCATCCGAACACACAACAGTGGCCCAGATTTGGGGCAAGACGCCGCAGAACTATTACGATACAGCCAAAGAGCTAGTACAAATGGGCTTTGCAGGGATAGATATAAACATGGGCTGCCCAGAAAAATCCATTGTTAAAAATGGCTGCTGCAGCGCGTTTATCTTAGACGAAAACAGAAACTTAGCAAGTCAAGTAATAGACGAAGTACTAAGGGCAGTGGACGGCAAGGTGCCGGTTAGCGTTAAGACTAGGCTAGGTTTTAACGAAATCGATTATAGCTGGCATGCCATGCTTCTAGGTAAGAAGCTTAACATGCTAACTATACATGCACGTACACGTAAACAGATGAGCAAAGTGCCTGCCGATTGGAGTTTGCTAGAACCAATTGTTGCACTGCGCAATAAGCTATCCCCTACGACGCTACTTGTTGGTAACGGCGACGTGCAAACACGCCAGCAGGGCCAAGAGTTGGCCATAAAACACGGGCTAGACGGTGTTATGATAGGCCGCGGCATATTTACCGACCCATTTGTGTTTGCCAAGCAAAGCCCATGGCCAAACTACACTAAAGAACAAAGGCTGCAGCTGCTAAAGCACCATGTTCAGCTATTTGCAGACACATGGCAGCATCGCGAACGCAACTTTGAAACACTAAAGAAGTTTGCCAAAGTATATGTTTCAGACTTTGACGGCGCCAGCGATTTACGCGCAACTATTATGGGATATAAAACAGCGCCCGAACTTTTGCAGTTTTTAGACACGCTAGTTCCTAAAGTCGGTCCCCCGCCGTCACTTTAAAAAGTAAAGTCACTGTGGGTTTTTGTATACTGTTAGCATATGACAAACCAGCCTACCGATTGGCGTCCCCTGCTGCAAGCCCAAACCACAAAACCGTATTGGCGTGATTTAACCACGTTTGTAAAAAATCAGCGCGCCGCTGGCAGTGTATTCCCAAAAGACGACGACGTGTTTAAAGCACTGCACCTAACCCCCTATCAAGATGTACAGGTGGTAATTTTAGGCCAAGACCCATACCACAACGACGGCCAAGCAATGGGCCTTAGTTTTTCGGTACCCAACGGCACGCCCCTGCCGCCAAGCCTGCAAAATATTTATAAAGAACTTGTCACAGACCTAGGTGTTGATAAGCCAACAACTGGCGACTTAACTAGCTGGGCAAAACAGGGTGTACTGCTGTTAAATAGTGTTTTAACTGTGCAGGCACATCAGGCTGCAAGCCATCAAGGCAAAGGTTGGGAGCAGTTTACAGACGCTATACTAAGTACAGTAAATGACAAGCCCCAACATGTGGTTTTTATTTTGTGGGGTGGCTTTGCCCGCAAAAAGAAGGCACTGATTGATACAACCAAGCATACTGTTATAGAATCGGCTCACCCATCCCCGCTTAGTGCCTATGCAGGATTTTTTGGCAGCAAACCATTTAGCAAAACCAACGACGCCCTAAAAGCCCACAACCAAAAAACTATAAATTGGTAAGTTCAGCTAGCTTTTGCTTTAACTTACCTATCAGTTCGGGGGTAATCACGCTGTGTAGTGGGCTTGGTAGGTTGTTCAGGTCAAACCAGCCGCTTTTATCAAAATTTTCGGGTTCGTTTATACAAACTTTCTCGGCTTCGGCATCGGTCAAAATAATTATGTGGTCAAGGCATACCCAGTGTGTTTTGTCGCTGTTATGATCTGTCCTAAAGGCTTCTCTAAATCCTAAAAAGTGCAAAGTCTCAGCAGATTCAACAGCAAATTCCTCGGCCATTTCACGCCGCATATTATCTTGCACAACAACGCCCCATTTTAGGCCACCGCCGCAAACATCCCATGTGCCATGTTCGTCCCGGGTGTTAATACTGCGCTGTGCTAAAAATATCTGTCCTTTTTGGTCAAAAATTGCCGCTGCTGTACTGATACCCACAAAGCTTTTACCCTTGTGCATGCGAAGCGTTTCAGCATCTAATTTATCCATAATATTCTTAAGCTCCGTGGTACTTATTGCCCCAGTCGCCCATGGCACGCAAAATGTTTTGTAGTTCGCGGCCTTTGCCGGTAAGTTCGTAACGATAACGCGGCGGGTGTTTGCAGTATATATTTTTGCTAACTATACCGTTATCTGCCAATTTTTCTAAGCGGGCACTTAACGTGCGTGGGCTGATACCACCAAGCGCAGATTCTAGTTCACCAAATGTTTTCGCACTGTCTATAAGCTGGCCCAGTAAAAGGGGCGACCATTTATCGCCGAGTATATTTAGGGCTGCTTGTATGCACCCCTCACGTTTTTCTACTTTGGCCGAAACGGCTGTTGTGGCTGTTGCAAACGACATATTACTTAAGATTATAGCACAAAATCATAAAGTAACTTTACATAGTATAGTCAGTGGGTGTATAGTCTAGCTATAGGTAACTATACAAGGTGTAGTGACACAAAAATAATGTAAACAAAGGATATAATTATGAGCAAAAACGTAGGAATTATTATTGGCAGCAGTCGCCCATCCCGTATAGGCGCTAACGTTACTGATTGGGCAAGAAGTAAATTACCAAAGTCTGATGACGTTGTTTACGAACTCATCGATCTTAAAGTCGAAGACTTACCGCTATTAGATGAAATTATGCCCCCGATGATGGGCCAATACCACAACGAACACACCAAAAGGTGGGCAAAAAAAGTTGCTGGGCTTGACGCTTTTGTAGTTGTATCACCAGAGTATAATGCTGGCTACCCTGCAGTTTTAAAAAACGCTATCGATTACCTAAAGGCGGAATGGCAGAATAAACCAATAGCTATAATTACCTACGGCTACAGTGGTGGCGCAAGTGCTAACAATCAACTTAAAGAAGTTTTTACACGTATTGGTACAAAAATTACTGCAACATCGCCGTTACTTACATTTGCACAAAACGATTTTGGCCCTGACTTCCAGATTAAAGATCTTGAAGCCACCTTTGGTGCAAGCAGTGCAGATATAACAAAGGCGGGCGAAGAACTTATAGCACTACTACAGTAGTTATTGCATTCGTAAAATACCAAGACTATATATTGTATACAGTGGTAAAATTGACGGCTCTACTAGGGGTCGTCTTTTATTTGTTTACAAATAGCATAGTCGCGGGGAGTATAATAGTATGTAGTAACGTTAACGGAGGTATCCACGTGAGATATAACTACAAAACGGGCGTAATTGTGCCATTCGCACAAAGATTCTATAAACAAATTACAATAGCGGTGGCAGGGTTGTTCTTAGCAACTTTTGCAGCAGCAACATTGGGTGCTAGTGCAGTACCGATAAGTGCGACAGAAGTAAATGTATATGGTAGTACTGGTGTATTTAACCAAAAAGGTGCATGGATGTTCAACCGTGACCCTGGTTTTGTTACTCCTTTTGATTTCACAACAGCCGAGCAGTCACTAGGTAACGGAAGTATCTATGTACAGCCTATAGGTACAAACGCTAGCGATAAATTCATTGCTGAGTACTTTGCTAAGACCAATATTGCAGAAGTAAGTTCATTCACTTATGACTTTAAAGTTGGCGCAGGTAGTAATCCAGTAACAGACGCAGGTCAATTTTATTTGAGCGTGTATGCAAATTTCGGCAGCTCTGATTCTAAATAAATTCTACGATTGTAGATACAACGTTGTGCCAACAACATCAAGTGGTTGGACTACAGTTACATTTGACCCAAATGTAGCTACTTATGACGTAAGAACCCGTACTGACAGCGCTAGTACTCCACTTGTAGATGAGGCATCACCATTTGCATGTCCAAGCAGCCCCGCTGGAATGGATGCGTTAAGTCTTAATTCAACGATTCGCGCATTTGTGATAAATGTAGGTGACTCATCTGCCTCTGATTTGGGCATCAACGGTTATTTAGATAAAGCAGTATTTAGTACTGTTTCGGGCACAACAACTTATGACTTCGAGTTTGAGCCGAAAACAAAAGACCAATGTAAAGACAATGGTTGGATGTTTGGCCTTGGTAATGGTCTTGAATTCAAAAACCAAGGTGACTGCGTAAGTTACTTTGCGACTGGTATGCGTAACGCGCCAGCAGGTGATGTTGTACCAACAGCAACCCGACGACGCTAGTACAAACACAAACTAAACAGTAATAATAAAAGACCCTCTAAGCGAGGGTCTTTTAAATTGGTGGACTTAAGTAGTATATTTTGGAATCAAGTTTATGAACAGCTTGGTGCGTGGCGCAGAGAGTGGGCTGGGGCTGTACTAAAGTAGCATCGCCTCTTGTTGCAATATGTAGTTTGTGGCCATATCTCCACCGTCCACCGTTATTGTTTCACCGTTTACATAGCTAGCTTTGTCAGACAGTAAAAACGTGACGACATTAGCTATTTCTTCGTAACTACCAATCTTTTTAAGAGGATTCTGTTCCTTTGCAATTTTTAGTAGTTCTGGTGGTGCCTGCATGCCGTCACCCATCCATCCTGGTGCTACTGCGTTAACTCTCATGCTTCTTTTTGCTAAAATATTAGCAAGACTCTTTGTAATACTAATAAGCGTAGCTTTGCTTGCAGAATAAGCAATTCCCACAATAGAACCAACAAAGGCGTCATTACTTGCAATATTAACAATCGATGCACCGTCAACAAGGTTGTTTTTGAGTCCGTTTACAATGTATAACGGCGCGTAAGCATTAACTTTAAAAGTATTTTCGAATAATTCTGCGTCTAGATTATTAAAATCTATGTCTTGAAAAATACCTGCACAGTTAACAATGCCATCGAGCTGAACTTTTTTTAAAGTAGTAACTAGCGTTTCGATACTAGTTTGGTCTGATAAATCTACCTTTAGTAGACTAAGATTCTCATATTTTTCAGCTAACGTATTTGCAGACTCGGGATTTGAGTTGAAAGTACCGTAAACTTTATTACCATCTTTTAATAGTAGTTCGGCAACAGCCATTCCAAGTCCACGAGATACACCTGTAACTAAGTATTTCTTCATACGTAAATAGTACCATATGGTCTAAAAAGATATATTAGCTAGTTAGTGTAAGACTATTCAACTTAGTTGTCTGCAGTATGAGCAAAAAGAAAAACCCTTCTTACACAGGAGGGTTTTAAGCATAAGCTTATTGGTGGGGGTACTTGGACTTGTCATATCTACTCTCTCGAAATTGAAATTTCTCGTTCGGACAAGCAAGGAAAACTCAAACACCCGCTGGGTGTTTTCGACCAAGGTTCAAGCCCAAATATTAAACCAAATTAAAAACCTCCATAAATGGAGGCCCTTAATTTGGTGGGGGTACTTGGACTTGAACCAAGGACCAAAGGATTATGAGTCCTCTGCTCTAACCACTGAGCTATACCCCCGTCAAAATTACGTTTTTGTCTTGTTTTGGCCAT
>JAYUPU010000067.1:0-2739 GCA_043759925.1 bacterium
GCGGTAGCAATTAATACAGAAGAAGGGCCAACAGGGTAAAAGTTTGTAAGCTTACGCTTGCTTTAAAAAAACTTTTCACACCCCGCACTACCTTGTCCTCTCCTCTTTGCCTATACAGCGTGTAGTTAAAGAAGATATATGGATAATTTACTTGACATTTATATAATATTTATGATGTAATATATACATAAGATTTGTGAACATGGGAGTATAATGTAAATAACATTGTTACCCTAAAAGGATTATTAGCATAATGGATACATTACAGATAGAACAGCAAGCACAACAACTTAGCGTTGCAGATAAGATGCGCAGCTATGTTGCACGTGGTGCACTAGTAGTTGGCCTAGCATTAGGTGTGGGAATCGCTACAGAATCTTTGACGGAAGAAAGTGCATTCGCAGCTAATGAATGCGCCCCCGGCGAGGTGCCTGATGATTCTTATCTAGTATCTGATGCTAATGGTGTGTTCCACCATATCTTCGTGTGCTATGACGATCCAGTACCCGTTGTTACCGAGGCACCTAGGCCACCAGAACCTGTCGTTACACAGGCTCCCAAACCACCAGCACCAGTTGCTACACAGGCTCCCAAACCACCAGCACCAATTGTTGCAACACCGGCGCCCACAATGGCCCCTGTAATTACTGTTGAATCAACGACTACTTTGGCGGCTACGACCACTACCGAACAATCAACAACTACTTTGGCGGCTACGACCACTACTACCGAACAACCTACGACTACTACTGAACAACCAACAGCAACTACACTGGAAGTTGCTACTACGACTTTAGCTCCAACCACAACAGAAGCTGCACCCACTACTACTGAAAAATCAGAAGTTGTGATTGAAGCTAATGATTCAGAAGCTGGCACAAGCAACAACACAGCCCGTAACCTAGTTTTGGGCATAGTAGCTATTGGCAGTGTTATGGGTGGAACAATTTTTCTTGCTACACGCCTTAATAAAAAAACACCACAAAACGCTTAAATTAGATACAAAAAATAACAACAGTTCTTGGTTAAACCAGGGGCTGTTTTGTGTTATGCTTAAACATAGATGAAAAAGCCTAAGCTTTTAAGGGTAATTGGTATTGCGGGGTTAGCAATTGCAGCTGTTGGCATTGCTACGTTTTTGGTAGTACAGTCTGGCAAAAATACAGATACCAGGCAACCAGCTTCCCAGCCCGTTGCTGCTTTGCAATCGGCAGAACAAATAACAACATTGCAACAAAGCTATAGTAATTTTAACCAGGTTGTGGCCGCTGCTAATAATACAGATTATCCAAAAACTGTAGCATTAAGTTATGCTTACGCAACTAATACAGCAAATGATACGGAAACTAGGCTAGATAGCTTTAGGGTGTGCCTGCAAGCAGCAATATTGGCCAAAGATACTATTAAAAAAGATGATTGCTACCAACAGGGCAAGGCCTTGGCTAATACAGTAGTTAACCAGGCAGATAAAGATTCTTGGCTTAAAATGTTCGAAGCTACATATAATGGCACTACCCAGACGCCTCAGGAAGTAACAAATGATAAAAACCAATAAGTTTTTACAGCAAGTCATTATATATACATGTGGTCTATTAATTATTGCTATTGGTTTAGTAGTGTATGGCGGCCAAGCTAATGCAATTAGCGGGGCTTCAACGTACTTCCCAGATACTAGCCCAGCTGGGCAGGCACCGTCTTATGCAATTGTACAAGTAACAGGGTCACTGGTAAGAAGCAGTAGTGGTGTGCTTAATGCCCAAACCAAAATGAAGGCACGCTCAACAGTTGCAAACATCTATGTACCAAAAACATTAGAGAATCAGGTAATTAGCCTAAGCATAGTTAATGGTTGCGAAGGTACTATACGCGATAACAACGGCTTTGCTGGCGCTACCACGTTCGCAATACATAACGTAGGTGTAATGCCTCCTTCGCCGTCCCTAATGTTCACAAATACTTCAAACCCTGCGTGCGCTTTTGGCCCTCATATACCCGTTAGCTTTTTAGCTACACCTAATAATCCTGCGGCCCCGGATTACTTTTTTTCGCGTACCTATGCAGACGGGGTAGAATATAACATTTATCAATTTGCTGCTGATGGTTTTATGATCGAGGCAGGGTCTTCTAACAGGTACCTAAATGCCTTTGGGCTGCAAACAATAACCCCCGGGGCATTAGTTGGAATATCAGACATACCTGTAAACTGCGATAAAATTAATTACCCAATATCTTGCCCCGATGAACGTTGGTTGACTGATGTACTAGGCAGGACAACTTACGGCAGCAAAGTTTACACATCATTTTATGGCCCTAGCCCATCTTCTGCATTACCAAACTACAACCAACAAATTAAAATACGCAATTCGTGTACTTCTACGGCTAGCATAAGCTTGTACGACCTAGATGCTAGCGATACTACTGGTTTGTCGCAACCTAATATGAGGATTTATCTGCGGCATATAAATAGTGCCACAGGTGCATCCGAACCAATACCAGTGACTATGCTTAATGGTGGTACTTATTACGAGCTACCACTTTTTGCAATACAAAACTGGGGCCCGGGCATAGCAGGTGTTATGCGCGCACATGCACCATTCGGTGGTAATAACAACCAATATATGGATATACCTGGCGGTGATCCAACCTTTACGGCTGCCGCTAATTTTTTGGCTAACGAAAGCTATACACTTAATATTGATGATATAGATAGTGATAACGCCATTCAAATATTGCCAACCA
>JAYUPU010000068.1:0-20729 GCA_043759925.1 bacterium
CAATGCTGCTGGCCACTTTTGGTGGTGCAGGTGTAGTGTTCGCGTTAGTAATGGGCGGCGTTGCTGGTCGTTGGATATATTTAGCGTTAAATACCCAAAAACTTAAAACAACTGACTGGGCAAAAAAAGTATTCATGTTTTCATTAATAGTACTGCTTGTATCTAACTTTATGCTGGCAGCTGCACACTACCTACCCTAAAACAGCTGTAGTTATTGATCTGTCACTGTATCCTGGCCTTGTAAAAGCTATCACATGCACTTGTGTTACCAGATGGCAGCCAGTACCTTTGCGTTATAGAATAATCAGTACTTTGTTGCACCCTAAACACATAAAGGCTATGATTAGCGCATAACTAATAAAGTAAAGGGACTAAAGAAATTATGACTCAGCGCAACAAAGTAAGCGTAATAGTAGCAGAATTTTTAGGAACAGCATTTTTAACGAGCACAGTACTTGCCCAGGCAAACAGTAACGTTATAGTTAATAAATCATGGTTCGTAGCGGCAATTGCAGGCTTAACATTAGCCACACTTGTACTAGCTATTGGCCGTGTTAGTGGCGCGCATGTAAACCCAGCAATAACAATTGGGTTATGGACTTTGCGCAAAATAGAGACAACTACAGCAGCTGCATACATTGCTACGCAACTATTAGGTGCTGCTGTTGCCCTAAGGTTGTTCCAGTACTTACAGGGCGATGTTTTGCCTAATGTTGCCGGTAGTTTTGAATGGCGTATTTTTGTAGCCGAAGCTGTTGGTGCACTAATATTTGGTTTTGGTGTTGCAGCAGCAGTTACCCAAAAGTTGCAGGGCCTTAAAGCTGCATTTACTATTGGTACATCACTAATGTTAGGTGTTGTTTTTGCGGCAGTTGCTAGCAACGGCATTATTAACCCAGCCCTATCACTTGGCTTAAACAGCTGGAGCTGGACATACGTAGCTGCCCCTATTTTGGGTGTAGTACTAGGTATGAATATTTATGATTTATTTTTGGCATCAGAATCTGAGCTTAAGGCACAATCTGCTAAAACAATGGAACCTAAAAAGTCAGCTAAAAAATCTAAAAAATAACTTAAGACTAATACTTTTAAAAAACCCTTCGGCCACGGAGGGTTTTTTAATACATCCAGGCGTAATTAACAGTTATAACTTTATAAATCAAAAGCCGAATCGCTACGTTGCACGATTAGCATTTTTAAGTCATAAAGGGTGAGTGCAAAACGAATGGTCACCGGCTGAGTATTTACCCGCTGTAAGTTTTTGCGCCATGTCGGCTATTTTACGTGTAATAGTATCTAGCGACTGCTGCTTTCTAGACACAGCACCAATAAAACCTGTTTCTACAAAATCTAGTTGCAAGCTATGCGGTAATTCGTCATTCATAATATGCCAGGCTAGTGCGTACATGGTTAGCTGGTTGCTTGAAGTTGCCTTTTGCTTAGCCTTTTCGGGCGATGCGACACTTGTGCCGGTTTTATAATCAACTATTACAGCGCCCTTTGGAGTGTTAAGTACGGCATCGATTCGGCCCTTTAGTATAACGTTAGTAAGTGGTATTGGCACCCTAAAACCAAACTCAGTTTTGCTTGGGGTTGGTTCGTTAGTTTGCGTAAAACGTTCATATATTGCTGCAAGTGTCTTACTGCCCTGGGCCATTGCACGCTCGCGCTGTTTAGCGCTTATGAATCCGGCTTTAGGCCATGAATCAATGTAGAATGATACTAGTTCATCAAACGCTACATTTTTGCCGGCTGTTTTAGCACTGTGTAGCTTTTCTATGCAAGCGTGTATAAGCGTACCGTACGCCCTAGTTGGGTCGGGTTTTTGTGGGGTTTTAAGTACATGTACATAATAAAACTCTTGTGGGCAACGTAGCCAGCAGTCAACTTGGCTGACGCTTAATGTTAATAAGTTGCCCTGCATAATATCCTGCGGCAAACTAATCGCATGATTTAGGCTAGTGCGGCTTATAGACTGCATCGGTTCACTAACATCATCGCTGTGCACAATATTTAAAAGTTCTTCGCCGATTTCGTTTATAAAGCGCGATGGTTTGGTTGTACGGTTGCCTGTTTTAGTATCCGAATACGTAATAATAGCTTCTTTTGCAGCGCGTGTTAAGGCAACATACATTAGGCGACGTTCTTCAAACGTATGATCATCGGCATCGGCATGTGATACTAACCCCTGCGGTATTTTAAGACCGCTACCGCGCGCCGTAAGCGGCATACTGCCCTCGTTACAATTAAAAATATAAACTGTGTCCCATTCTAGGCCTTTAGACTTATGTATGCTCATGACATTCACCTGCTGTTTTGATACAAGTTCGGTATCGTCTTTTATATCGGCGGTGCTAGATTTTAACAGCGCTAGGCTGTCTATAAACATTGCAAGTGTTGGATGATTACTGGTTTTGGTAAAGTCACGTAAAAGTTCAAAAAACAGTCCCAGCCCTTGAAGTTCTACTGCTGATATATCGTGTGTTTGGGCTTGGGCATACAGCCTGTCTGTCCAACCAGTTTCTGTAACAATTGCGTATGCAATATCCCCCACAGTTACTGAGTGCTGCTGCTGAGCCCACCCGGCAAATGTTTCTAGTGCTCGGCGCAGTGTAGGGTCTTGGGTTTGTTGCAGTATGTCTATAAGATCCACATTTGTTTGTTTAGCGCTATGGGCAGCGTCAGCAAGTAAAACACTATTAATACTAAACGCTGCACTGCCAAGCGCATGGTAAACTGCTGTGTCGTTGTGTGGGTTTAATACGGCTTCAAGCACCTGTACTAATTGTTTAACAGCCAGGGTATCAAAAACGCTTGAGCTTGTGCCGATAACAACATGCGGAATATGTGCAGTTTGTAGTGTTTCGTGTAGTTGTGCTACATCAGCATTACGGCGGGCTAATACAGCAATAGTGCCTGGTTCTTGGCCAGTTTTAATGCGCCGCTGTATATCTGTGGCAATCCAGCTTAGTTCGCTTTGCTGGTGGGCAAAGTGCTGCAGAACGGGCTTATCGCCTTTTTCGCCGCTAGCAATCAGTTTTTTGTTCAGCCCTGTGGTGTGTTCTAGGCGGTGCGGATTGTTGTGCTGTATTAATGCGTAGGCGGCGTCTAATATAGCCTGGGTTGATCTATAATTATCTTGCAATACGATATTTTGTGCCTTACTGTAGCGCTGTGAAAATTCTAAAATATTAGCCAGTGTGGCACCCCTCCAACCGTAAATACTCTGATCATCGTCACCCACAACCATGATATTTTGGGTATCGTTTACAATTGCATCAAGTAGTGCAGATTGCATCGGGTTAGTATCCTGGAACTCATCAACAATTATATATTCAAAGCGCTCCTGCACTGTTTTGGCAACGTTTGGGCGCTGCCGCAAAAGCTCTAAACTTAAGTAAATCTGATCATCGTAATCAATAACGTGTTCTTGGCGGCAAAGTAGTATGTAATTACTATATGCGTGGGCAAGTTCCATATGTTTGGTTTTTTCTAACTTTGCTGCAGCATCATTTGTAGGCATGCTTGCTGCGTATTTTACGTAGTCGGCGCGCCAAACAAGTTGCTGTTTTAGCTTGCTAAAATACCCGCGTAAATATTGCAGCTGTGAATCCGGCCGCGATACAGGTGAAAAATAATCTAATTGCAGATCATCTAGATGGTCGCGCATAAAAACCAGTTGCCCCGTTTCGCCTAGCAGGCGCATGTTACTACCAAGGCCAATATCGACTGCAAATTCTTGCAGTAATGATGCACCGAAGCCGTTAAATGTAAAAATTGGCATGTTAAATAGTGATTGGCTACTGCTAAGGCTAACGCGCTCGATCATTTCGCTAGCAGCTTTTTCGGTAAAAGTAAGGGCTAAAATTTTATCTGCCTTTACGCCAGATTGCAGCAGTTTATGAATACGCTGAACAATCACACTTGTTTTCCCCGTACCTGCACCAGCAATTATTAGGGCTGGGCCACTTGTGATATTTACAGCTTTTTGTTGCTGGGGATTAAGTTTCATGTATCTATTGTAACTCCTATAGCCCTTCTAGTAGTGTATTATTTGTTAGTGATAGATTTTGACTTGCCAAAAATGTTGATTGCAACGGTGCCTGCCAACCCGCGCGATAGCGCTAAATTATTGGTGTATAACCGTGCAACAAAGCAAATTACAGATGCTGTGTTTAAAGACATCGCTAGCTTTATGGCATCTAACACTACGCTAGTACTAAACAACAGCAAAGTAGAACATTGTCGTTGGTTGTTTGAGGGTGGCATCGAACTATTTATACTGCAAAAACTAGATACGCACACCGTTAGAGCGATGGTGCGTAAGGGCAAAAAATTCAAGCTAGGAATGACTACGCAACTTACAGATTGGCTTACGGCCGAAGTTTTAGCAATTGACGCTGACGGTATGCGTACATTAAAGCTTAATGTAGCACACGACGACCGGCGTTTAGCCCCGTATGAGCATATTCCATTGCCGCCGTACATTCCGCAAGATGATGCGCTTGCCAATGATTACCAAACAGTTTACGCTAAACCGCTTGGTAGCAAAGCGGCACCTACAGCGGGGCTGCATTTTACCGATAAATTGCTTGAAGACATTGCCAAACTACATACCGTAGCACAGGTTACCCTACATGTTGGATTGGGTACATTTGCACCGCTTACCCCACAACAACTTAAAGCAGGATCGCTGCACAGCGAATGGTACCAAATAGACGAACCAACAAGTGCAAAATTAAGTGCTGCCCAACATATTACTGCAGTTGGCACAACAACTGTGCGCACCCTTGAAAGCAATAAGCATTCTGGCAGCTTTTCTGCAAAAGATGGAAGCACAGATATATTGATTCAGCCGGGCTACAAATGGCAAGCCGTGGATTCACTAATTACTAATTTTCATTTGCCAGGCACTAGTTTGCTGCTGCTGGTAGAATCCTTTGTTGGGTCAAACAACGAAATGCAGCGAATCTACGACTATGCCATTGCTAACAACTATAGATTTTATAGTTTCGGCGACGCAATGCTTGTTATATAACCGAAATTTTCAGCGTTTTAAGTGTAGATAATGTAAATACAGCTGGCTTTAGTGGCTTAAACGATGTATGCCTACTACTTGTGTTATCTAATTAATGTTTCGGTTTGAGCAACTTTGCAGCTTAGTGACGCGTCTTCTATAGCCGTTTTGTATAAATACGCCCTGTCGGTCATATAATAGGCGTATACCTCTGCCCTGTCTTCGTCTATACCACTTGTGGCATAGCCTGTAATAAAACCGGCTTTGGGGTGTGCGGCGTGCGCGTAAGCCGGGTTGGCATACATGCTTGCTACGCTATTCAGATAGCTATTCTGCGCTGGGTTACATTGCAACCACTTACTGTCTTGAGGTTTGTAGGTACTATATTGGTTGTAATCTGCAAGATGGCGAATTTCGTGGTGGATAGTTCGGCGCATATATTTGCCGTCTTCACTAGTAAAATATTTTGAATCAATATCAAAATAAACTGCATCCTCAAATTGCGCTTCAGGCATACCTGACCTAAATGTTCCATCTACATATAAGCTTTTTACTAGATAAATTTTCTTTAAACCCAAAGTAACAAAATTTGCAGCTGTGTATTTAGATAGTTCCTGCGACACGATCTTGTAAGCCAGTTGGCCTTCGTTAGATTGTGGATTAGCTATTTGCCACGAAGCGTATGAATACTGCATTCTAGGATTGAATAGTATAGGAACAGTACCTGTAGCAGTACTAGCCTGGCCGGTATCTGTATCTGTATCTGTAAGTATTTTAGGGTTTGCATAGGCAACTGGGGCAGCATAGCTACCAAAAGGTGCAACATTCGATTTTGCTATAGCAAATATGCCTGTTGTAACAACGGCTGACAGCATAGTTGTAGCTAAAAAAACCGAAACCCAACGTCTCATAATTATATTATATCACATAATATAATAAAATACAATGTACGCTTATGCTAAGTGCCCTTGCGTCTTTGGCTACATAGCACTATGCTTAGGCTATTAACAAAGGAGAAACTATGGATTCGCTAAAGCCAATTGAAGATAAATTAGTAGTAGCCTTTAAAGACGTTCCGCCACTGCCAAAAAGTACTAAGAAAATGTTTAGTGATTTGTTGCCTTGGATAGCACTTATCTTTGGAGTACTTCAGTTACTTGCTGCATGGGGCCTATACAACTGGGGCCGAGACATTAATAAGTTAGCAGACGCCTTTAACGGCTATACTAGTGCTTTTGGTGTTGCTGCAGGCGTAGAAAAACTAAGTATTTTTTACTGGGTAAGCCTAGTTATACTTATTGTTGATGCAGTTATTATGCTTATGGCCTACCCTGGTCTAAAAGCTAAAACCAAAGATGGCTGGAACTTAATTTTTCTAGCTGTATTAGTAAATGTAGTTTACGGAGTCTTCTCGGCCTTTAATTCTAGGGGTGGAGCCGGCTCGCTTGTATTCTCGCTCATTGGGAGCGCACTAGGTTTGTACTTGTTGTTTCAGATACGTGACCACTACGCACACAAAGCTACAGCTAAAGATAGCGCTACCGAAACAAATTAACTTAAAATATAGTAAGCCTTAAATTAAAACAACTAAAATGCCCACCGCTTTGTACGGTGGGCATTAATAGTTTTAAATGGCTATTACGCGCGGTGGGCGGTCACAGTCCTCTGGACCGTGTCGTTCGAATCCTTTCACTGTAAACATAATAAAAGCACCGACTAAAGCCGATGCTTTTATTATGGCTAGGGATGAGGGATTCGAACCCCCGAATGCCAGTACCAAAAACTGGTGCCTTACCACTTGGCGAATCCCTAACGATTTGGTTTTTTAGACCCGACGAATAGTATTATTTACCTATTCATTTATATTGTGGTTACACCGTATTTTAACAAATTATGGCTTAAAATGTAACTGTTGTTTATTAACGGCCAGGCAACGTATACTAGTAATAAGAATTAGGGGTATATTTGTGCGCATCATAGAGCCGCAACAACTACATAGAAAAAGCATCAAAAAAAAACGTAAACCATACGGTTTTATACTAATTTTATTAGTTATTGTGGGAGTACTTGGATACGGTTCTTTAACGCTGGTTACACCCAAAAAAATAAATTCAAAAATTGAAAACCAAAAACCATTGCCGAATACAGCTGCACAACAACCTAATAAAAATACTTTTAGAGTTTTTACCAACGATCAATTCGTGGCTTTGTATAGTAGTTTTGCTTATCCTAATTCTGAAGATATCATTACACCACCCATTATTACAGGTAACAATATAGCCGATGACAGAATTAGACAATTGGCTGTAGCGCGTGGATATAAGTTGCGCAGTGTGCCCGTATCACCGCCCTTAACTATGAGTAATGGTTATATTTTGCAACAGAAGGCCGTACAACCATTGCAAGACCTAGTAGCGGCAGCTGCCAAGCAAAGCTTACCAATAACAGTTACGGCTGCTTTTAGATCGGTCGATGAACAACGTATCCTTTTTAACGATAGACTTACCGCTAGCCCAGCGGCTATATCTGCGGGTAACGCCGATGAGGCAGTTATAGATACGCTTAAGGCTACAGCACCTCCGGGATATTCAAGACATCACAATGGTTATACGGTAGATATCGCCTGCGGCAATGTAGGCCTGTATGGGTTTTTAGAAACCCCCTGTTTTGTATGGCTATCCAGGGATAATTTTAAAAATGCTAAAGAATTTGGCTGGATACCAAGCTATCCAGACGGCATTAACAGTGTTGGTCCTGAGCCTGAGCCATGGGAATATGTATGGGTTGGCCGGGATGCACTGCTAGAATAGTCTTATGAGCGGTAAAAAAATAACAATATTTGCACTAGCCTTTGTTTTAGCGGGCAGCATAGTAACGTTTATAATAGTTAATAAGAAATCACTTAATAAAGATGTACCTGCGCAGGTACAAATGCAGCAATCAAAAGATCTGTTACAGCCAGAAAAAACTTATACCACACTAATTGCGGCAGGAGATTTTATTGCCCATGACGCACTAAATGCGGCCGCTAAAAGTGGTAATAGCTATAATTACACACCTTTTATAGACCAAATGAAGCCTATTATGCAAAAAGCATCCTTAAAGTTTTGCAACCAGGCTACACTAGTTGGCGGAGCAAATTTTGGGGTAAGTGGATACCCGTCATTTAATGCCCCGCTGCCTTTTGTTGATGCCATGCAAGATGTAGGCTGTAATATTGTTAATACTGCTAGTAACCATAGCAGTGATAAAAGCCAGGCTGCTATAGATGCGAACGTATCTGCATGGGAACAAAAGAATCTTTTAGCAGTAGCTGGGCAAAACAATAGTGCAGCGCAAAAAGCTAAAGTACATTACTTTATGCAAGACGGTGTAAAGTATGCATTTTTGGCCTATACTACCTATACTAATAGCCCTGTGCCTAGTGCGTACGGTGTAAATATGTACAACCGTGATTTTGCAAAGACACAAATTTCCCAAGCAAAAAGTAACGGTGCCCAGTTTATTATTGCAAGTATGCGTTGGGGTACAGAATATTCGCCGAATGCCAATGCTTACCAAAAGGCTGAAGCCCAATACTTATCCGATAATGGTGTAGCGCTGATATTGGGCCACGGCCCTCATGTTTTACAGCCGGTACAGTGGTTAACGGGTGTAGCTGGCCAAAAGACTTTAGTGTGGTACAGCCTGGGCAACTTTTTGCATGCCCAGCTAGAACCCGAGACGCTATTTAGCGGTGTTGCAGTTATGAAGATAGATAAAAAAACAGCTACTATTATAAGCGTAGGTTTTTTGCCAACATACATGCACTATGATTGGACTCAGCAACAGGCTGCAAAACAAGATTTACTAGCAAGGCGTAATTTTGAACTTGTACCATTAGAAAATGCTGCAGAATTGTTTGCAAAGTCACAACTAAAAACCACTATCCAGACACAAAAAGATCGTTTACAGGCTACGCTTAACACCTATATGCCTGTACCGCTAATAACAGCCGCAGAACTCTAGCTGGGTGAACGTGAATTTAGTTTTTATAGTCTGGCGCAGAGCCAGTGCTAAAAAATGCTTCCAAAGTTTTTACTGCAGTGCTATTCATCTCGGCGGCTAATTCACGGCTAACATAGCGGTAATGCCACGGTTCGAACATATAACCAGTCACTGTCTCCCTATCATTTGTATATCGCAAAATAAAACCATATTTGTAGGCATTTGCGGCCAGCCATTTACCCTCGGCAGTATCAGCAAAACATACATCCAAGTGGCATTTGCCGTCTATACGCGTAAAATCTAGCGCTAAGCCTGTTTGGTGCTCGCTGTGCCCTGGCCTAGCACTGCTACGGTCAGCCTCGGCCTTTCCCATTGACGCTACGTAGCCATCGTAAAGTACCTTTTGGTATGCAGCAGACCTATATCCACTACCAAATTGCAGTTGCAAGCCGGCCGCTTTTCCATCTGCAAATAACTGTGATAAATCTGTTGCAACCACGCTGCGTATTTTCATTTGCATTTCGCTTGCCCCAAGCCGTAGCGGCACGCTTAAGGTAGTTAAATCACTAGGTTCGTAGCTAACTGGCAAGGTAAAGTGCTTATTTGCAATAAACCAGATGCTTGCAGGGTCTGTGGTGCTGCGCTGTGTTTTATTAAAAGCTGGTGGTCCTGGGGTAAGTAACTTTGCATTATCAGTTGATTTGACGACTGGTGCTGCAGATTCATTTATTGTAAGAATATACCATAGCCCGCCTGCCAATATGGTGGCAGTTAGTGCTGTTGCAACAATGAATTTTTTCATACCTCATTAGTATAGCGTAAGCTTGCTATTACACTGTTATTTATATCTGTTATGTGGCACACTATACAAAGTACAATGAATATTAGCGAATATATTACACCAATTACTGTAAACGGGTTACACGGTAGATTATTGTTTATGCCCAACACTAAACATAAGCAAAACATCCTATTGCTGTACGGGCATCACTCTAGCCTAGAGCGCATGACTGGTGTTGTAGAAGATTTACATCAATATGGTTCGGTAACAATGCCAGACTGGCCAGGATTTGGCGGTATGGATAGCTTTTACAAGATTGGTATGAAACCAACATTTGACGATATGGCGGATTACCTTGCAACTATAATTAAACTACGGTTCAAGAATCGTAAAATAACAGTTTTAGCAATGTCTTATGCTTTTGTAGTTGTTACGCGCATGCTACAAAAGTATCCCCACTTAGCAAAAAACATAAACATACTAATTAGCGTTGTAGGTTTTTGTCACAAGGACGATTTTAAGTTCTCGAAAAGCCGATACAGGTCTTATAAGTACGCAGCGCAATTTTTTAGTTATAAGCTACCAGCATTGTTTTTTAGAAATGTAGTTCTAAGCCCCGCCATGCTTCGAGTAGGCTACGGCAAAACACATAACGCTAAGAATAAATTTAAAAACTTAAGCACAGAACAAGCCAAGCAAGCAATGGATTTCGAGATTCATTTGTGGCGTAGTAATGATTTACGTACGCACATGTTCACGACAGTAGACTTTTTAACCGTAGATAACTGCACAAAGCAAGTAAAGCTACCAGTTCATCACATATCTGTTGATACCGATCAGTATTTTGATAATTTCGTAGTAGAACAACATATGAGAATAATATTTACGGACTTCATTAAACACAAAGCTCATTTAGACAGCCATGCGCCCAGTATTATTGCAGATAAACAAGCAGCTAGTGGTCTTTTACCATTAACGGTCCGCAAGCTATTAAAAGGAGCACAGTCATGAAAATAGGTATTGTATGTCCCTACAACTTATCGTTACCTGGGGGAGTACAACAACACGTTTTTGAGCAAGCCCAGGAACTAAAAAAGCGTGGCTACAAAGTGAAGATTATTACGCCAAAACCACGTACGGCCCTTGTGTTTGACGATACCGACGTGCTGTTTTTAGGTAGGTCGCGCCGCATAAAAACACCACAACGCACCAGTGTAGACGTATCTGTAAGTGTAGATGGCGACGCTATTGATGCAATGTTATCAAAACAAAAGTTCGACATCATACATATCCACGAACCACTGGTACCTATATTGGCAAGGCAAATGTTACCGCGCATTACTGTTCCCGTTGTTGGTACTTTTCATGCTGCCGTGCCAGAAACAGTTTTAGCTAAATCCATTGCAGGTGGTATAGCGCCATTTGTAAAATCAGTAGTAAAACATTTACAAGCAGTTACGGCTGTGTCTAGCGCTGCTACAAGTTATGTAGGCAAATACGTTAGTATTGATGATGTAAAAATAATTCCTAATGGTGTTGATCTTAGAACTTATAAGAAATTACCTCGACCAATTACTCGTAATAACATTTTGTATATAGGCAGGCTCGAAAAGCGCAAAGGTGTAGAGCATTTAGTGGACGCCTTTGCCCTATTTAACAAAAAACATAAAAATGAGCGCCTAATTATTGCTGGTGATGGCCCGAACCGTGAAAAACTGGAGAAACAAGTCGAAGAACTTGGCTTATCTGCCAGCGTAGATTTTTTAGGATACGTATCTGAAGACGAAAAAGTTGATTTACTCCGCGGCTGCCTGGTGTATGTATCGCCTGCACTGTACGGCGAAAGCTTCGGCATAGTATTGATCGAAGCCATGGCAACAGGCGCAGTAGCTATAGGTGGTAACAATAGCGGCTACGCAACAGTTTTAACAGACATTGGAGCAATAGGGCTAGTCAACCCATTAGATACTGACTTGTTTGTGTCCAGATTAGAATTATTAATGTACAACGGCGCACTACGCTCACAATGGTCAAAATGGGCTGCCAAGAGTGTTAAACAGTATTCTTATGCAAAAATAGTTGATAGCTATGAAAATATATATAAGCAATTGTACAAGGTAAAATAATTAGTGAAAATTGGCTTTGTGCTTGATGATCGTTTAGACAAACCTGACGGCGTGCAACAACATGTGCAATTACTGGGTAGCTGGCTAAGTGCGCAAGGTAACGATGTGCATTATTTAGTTGGAAATAGCCCGGGCGCACTACAAACAAATGTTCATAACCTTAGTAAAACAGTTAGTGTCAGGTTTAATAAAAATCGTATGGCCATACCCTTACCTGCATCAAAAAAATCAATAGCAGCAGTGTTGGCTAAGCATAAGTTTGATGTGTTGCATGTACAAATGCCGTATAGCCCACTATTGGCCGCGCGCGTTATAAAAGCTGCTCCAGTTAGTACTGTAATTATTGGTACATTCCATATATTACCGCACGGTATACTTAGTAGTATCGGTACTAAAGCATTAAGTGTGGTGCTAAAAAACAACAAAAAACGTTTTAGTGGATTTATAAGTGTTAGTACTGCCGCGCAAGCCTTTGCTGAAAGTCATTTTGGAATAATTAGTGTCGTTCTACCAAATATGGTTGATCTAAAACGCTATTCGTTAGGTAAGCCAATTAAAAAATATAGCGACAAAAAAAATATTATATTTTTAGGACGTTTTGTAGACCGAAAAGGCGCAAGATATGCAATCGACGCGTATAAAAAATTGTTAGATCTTGATTCAACTGATGCACCTATAAGGTTAATTTTATGTGGTGATGGGCCAGATAAAAATAAGCTTCATATGCAGGCCAAAGCTGTTACTAGCCCCAAAAAAGATATTGTATTTACCGGTTTTTTGTCTGAGGCAGATAAACCAAACTTCCTTGCTACAGCGGACGTTGCAGTGTTTCCTGCCACTGGCGGTGAAAGCTTCGGAATAGTGCTTATAGAAGCTATGGCAAGCGGCGCTTTTACAGTTTTAGGCGGTGATAATGCTGGATATAAAACTGTTCTAGGCGGCCAACCGATGTCCTTAGTCCATCCACAAGATACAGACATCTTTGCTAAACGGCTGCTGCATTTAATTAGTAATGAGCCGGACGCAGTTAAACTGCACGATCAGCAGCAGCAATTAGTAAAAAACTTTGATATTTCATTTATTGGTCCGCAAATAGTTGCGTTTTACAATAAACACTTGCACAATAGGGTTTAGGAGAAAATTATATTATGTTTAGACGGCCTCAACAAGAGTTACAAATCACAATATCTAACCGTACCATCTTGCGCATTATCGCATTTGGAGTTGCTACCTATGCTGTATTTTCGTTTTTTGATAGTATTAGACACCCACTAACGCTTATTTTTATATCATTTTTCTTAGCGCTGGCTCTTAACCCTGCCGTTAGTTTTGTTACGCGTAAATTAAAAAGTAAAAGCCGAATTAGGGGTACAGCAGCAGCATACATTGTTGTGATGAGCCTACTTATTGGTTTTGTTGCACTTGTAGTACCACCTATAGTAAAGCAATCAAGTAGTTTTGTGCGCGATGTACCAAACAAAATCACAAATCTTGAAACCCAAGACAGTGCTTTAGGAAGGTTTGTACGCAAATACGATCTTAGCAAACAACTTAACAAAGTGGCGGATGAATGGGCAAGTAATTTAGGTAACACGAGTGGCCCAGTTTTATCAACTGCTAACAGGGTTTTAAGCGTTGTAGTGTCATTTATTACTGTATTAGTCTTAACATTTATGATGTTGGTCGAGGGTCCAGCGTGGGTTAGTCGATTTATACTTCAGCTGCCAAAGCCTCGTCAAAAAAATACTAAGCATTTAATGATGCGAATGTATGGCATGGTTACTAGCTTTGTAAACGCACAAGTTTTAATAGCCTTAATAGCTGGTTGTTTTGCAATAATTGCGCTTAGTATTGCGAGTAACATTTTTAATGTGTCAATTAACCCGATAGCGCTAGGTGCAATAGTAATAGTGTTTGGCATTATACCTACCATCGGCAACATTATAGCCGCAGTAGTAGTATGCTTAGCTTGCTTATTCACTTCCGGACCTTTAGCTATAGCAATGCTAATTTACTTCATAATATATCAGCAGATAGAGAACGCAACAGTTCAGCCCTATATACAGTCACGTAGCAACGATTTAAGCCCTATGCTTATATTTATCGCTGCTATTGTTGGAATAGGCTTCGGAGGCTTACTTGGTGGTTTCATAGCAATACCAGCAGCTGGATGTATTAAGATATTGGTTGATAACTATCTAGACGATAAATCTACCGTTGAAGATAATAACTAAAAAGTAACTTGGTAATACTTTATTGCTGTCTTGCCCACAACTGGCCCATTGGTGTGTCGCGTAAACTAATACCTTGATTTAGCAATTGCAGTCGCAGCGCATCGCTTGCTGCCCAATCGTTATTTTGTCTGGCATCTTTCCTGTTTTTTATTAGACGCTTTTGATCATCTGTTATATCACTTCTATCGTGCAACTTAAGACCAAATAAGCTATCAATTTGCTTAACGGCAATAGAAATGGCCGTAGAATCAATACCTAAATTGTCAACTTCATTTAGCATGGCTACAATAACGCGTAATGCCTCGGGAGTGTTCAGGTCATTACAAATAGCATCATTTAAATTTATAATAGCCGACTCATAACTCGTAGCCAGCTTATCCGATTTTAAAGCCTGGAACTGTAAATCAGACCACTCTTTGAACCTGTTTAGCAGATTTTGACTTGCCTCTAGGATATCCCAAGTAAAGTTACCCTCAGTACGATAATGCTTAGAAATTACAGTTAGTTTAAATGCCTCTAAGTCGAAACCTTTGTCTTTAATGTCGGATAGTGTGTAAATGTTGCCAAGGCTTTTACTCATTTTTGTACCATCTACTTTTATATGGTTTGCGTGAATCCACATGTTTGCAAAAATGTTACCTGTATAAGACTCAGACTGGGCTATTTCATTTATGTGGTGGACAGGAATATGATCAATGCCGCCGGCATGAATATCTATAGTATTGCCTAAAAGCGATATTGCCATTACTGAACACTCTAGGTGCCAACCTGGAAATCCTATACCCCAAGGACTTTCCCATTCCATATCACGCTTTTCACTGCTAGGGCTAAACTTCCATAAAGCAAAATCAGTTGGGTTTTTTTTGCCCGTATTTTCAACTCTTGCACCGAACTGTAATCCGTCAATGTCTAATTTGGCAAGCTTACCGTAATCTTTTAAATTATTTGTGTCAAAATATACCCCATCTGCAATTTTATAAGTAAAACCTTTTTGTTCTAACACTTTAACAAATTCAATTTGTTGCTGTATATAATCTGTGGCACGGGGCATGTGATCGGGCCGAAGTAAGCCTAACTGATTGTAAGCTTCGTCATCAGCAATTTGAATGTACTTTTCGGCAACTTCCCAGGCTGTAGTACCTTCCTGCAGTGCGCTCTTTAACATTTTGTCTTCGCCCGCATCCTCGTCACTGGTAAGATGCCCTACATCTGTAATGTTTTGAACGTGCGTAACATCGTAGCCACACTTTTTAAGAGACCTTACCAAAATATCCCAATATATATACGACACCCAGTTACCAATGTGCGGTTGACTATAAACTGTCAGTCCGCAGGTATACAAAGTGATTTTGTCGTTTTGTATTGGCGCAAGCTGTTCGACCGTCCGCGACATAGTATTGTATAGCTTTACTTTACTCATGATAGTCGGCTAAAAGTTGTGTAGTTACTTCGATTGTTTGTTGTACCAAAGCTTGGTAATCTTCGACTTCATTTTGCTTAAAGCCCGCAGCATAACGGTGTCCACCGCCGCCAAAATGCTCCGCTAGTTTATCGGCAATAGCACCGCCGGCGTTCGTGCGTATTTTAGCCGTAACCTTCCCGTCGTTGTATATCTTAAACGCAATTGCTATTTGTACGCCAGTAGTCATTCGCATATCGTCTAGTACAAGCATCGGTGGGTTGTAAAGGGCGCTGTACTGCTTAATTTCTTCCCAAGGTATAACTACAGTTGCTATGCTGTTATTGTTATGAAGTAACACGCGCTGTAATAGCCTTCCCTTGTATTCAAGTAGCTCTGGATCACGCTTCATAAGTTCACGGCGGGCCGCATCTAAATCAGAAAGTTTAACGCCTGATTCTACAATATCTGCCAAAATTCTTATACAATCAACCGTTGTTCCTTCGCTGGTTAGGCCTAGGCTATCTGATAATATTGACACTGCAATATGCTTGTTGGCTTCAGTAGATAACGGCCAGTTTAGCGATTTAGCTAACTTATATATAACCTCGCCGGTTGCAACTGCTGGCGGAATTAAGCTTACAGTTGCCTGTTCTATACCGTCGCTTGTTTGATGGTGGTCAAGTATAACAAGTGGCTTTGTAAGCACCCAGCTATACTGATTGTTTTTCTGCAACGATTCAAACAATGTAGATGTGCTTGCGTCTACTATAATACTAGCGTCAAAACTGTTAGGCACGTCTTTTTGTACACGTGACCACCCTTGTAAATAGTGTAAATGTGACGGTATGTCTACACCGCAAACAAGTGTAACTTTTTTTTGTAAACCCTCTAGTATAGATTCAAGTGCAAGCGCGCTTGCTAGGCTGTCTCCGTCTGGGTTATCGGCTTGCAAAACTAAAATGTGATTAGCATCTGTTACTACTTTGTTAATTTGTTCATATGTATCTTGCATAATTTATTACCTTTAGTATACCAGTACTACAACTTCTGGCGGCCTTCTAATGCCCTACCCAAGCTAATATGATCTGCAAACTCTAAGTCTACGCCTACACTAAGGCCCCTGGCTAACCTAGTCAATGCAACTTTTTGCCCCTCAAATATTTGCTGAAGATATAGCGAAGTCGCCTCTCCTTCGACAGAAGCATTTGTAGCAATAATAAGCTCGGTTACATCGTCATTAGTAACGCGGGACTGCAACTCATGTATGCGCAAATCTTCTACCCTAATGCCATCTATTGGCGATAGTAAACCACCAAGTACATGATATGTGCCGCTGTACTGGCCTGTTTTTTCGATAGCAATAACATCAAAAGGATCAGCAACAACTGCCACCATTGTTTTATCGCGGTTTGGGTCTGTATAAAGGCTAGATGCATCATCGTTGGAATCAATTAGCGCAAATGTAAACGGGCACTGTTTAACGCCACTGTGCAGGCCCTGTAGGCTGTATGCTAGGGTGTCTGATGTGCGCGGATCACTACGCAATAGATAATACGCAAAACGTTCGGCGCTGCGTGGTCCAACACCAGGAAGTTTAGTTAGTGCGTCTACCAGGTTTTGGAGCGCTTTAGGTACAAGCGACATTATAAAATTACAAGCCTAGGTTGCCAAGGCTACCCATCATAGGTTGCATTTTATCAGCGGCAAGCTTTTGGCTTTTACTTATAGCGTCCTTAACAGCTTCTTCAACCCAGCGCTCTAGCTGGCCTATATCATCTGTATCAACACTGTCAGAATCAATATGTATTTTCTTTATTTTCATTTCACCGTTTATTTCAACTTTCACAGCACCATCACCTGCTTCGGCGGTAATTATCTCTTTTTGAAGCTCTTTTTGTAGCTTACGCATTTTTACTAACATCTTAGCTTGGTCAAACTTACTCATAAACACTCCTGTTATCTTGTATATATTGTAGCAGAACTAAACTAATCTATGTGCTGACTATATGCTTTTTTTGTAGCAGGATTGTTTGCATAGGCTAAAAAATAGCGTTGTATATGGTACCAGCTGGCCGCTAGTATAGCTATAGTCATTAAAAGGGTCCCAAAAAACCTAGCTATTGGATTTCGTGGGAACACAGAACGCCACTGACCAAGTAAGTAGCTTATACCTTCGCCCATTAGCAAATATAAAAATGGCAAGCAAAATATTAGGTATGTTTGGTTACGATTTAGTGCAGCAAGAGTCATAGATAGTAATACACTTAGAGTGTAAACAACAGTACGGTCTAAGCGTAAGCGGGTACGATACGCGTAAAGACCTAGAAGCAAAAGCGTGCCGCTCAGTGCATCTAGTAGCGGCAAATTACCTAAATTATATACAGGGTTACGGTCTGACTTATACAAAAATGCAGCCGGAAGGTCTTTTAAATACAGTAGGCTCGCACGTAAGTCTAACGATTGCGGTATTAAAAGCCACGATTTTATAAGTTTGGGATCTTGGGTGAAGGAGTAAATTAGTGGTAATACAAAAATAAGGCCTATAACCGAACCAGTTATAATCCATGAATTTTTCATATGTCTGAAAAAGGTTGGTATCTCTTTACTAAACCAAAGTCCTAATATAAGCGCAAACCATACAAAACCAGGCGTGTATAGCATAAATGCACTAAAAAACAGTAGTATCAACGGCGCTAGGCGGGTTTTGTGTGAAGATTGAAACCACACAGCAAGCGCAATACACCATAGCCATGAATATAACAAAATTGCTGGTGTAGCCACGCGCGCTATCGTTATGGTGGTAACTGAAGTGCCGAACAGGATTGTTGTTAAAGCACTAACTCTTTGGCTATACCATCTTTTAGATATACTATACAGCGCCGCAACAGCAAGCATTGCAAAAAGTCCGTTTACATATCTAAACGAATTGGGATCAATATTAATTTTATGCAAAGCTAAGTAAATTAGCTTAAGCGGTAGCCATAACGGATTTTGGACGATACTGCTCCAGCTAGAACTTTGCGAGATAGTTTGGACCTCTGCACTTGAAAGTCCTGGTAAAATTGTTCGAACCCCGTACCAATAAAGTATTGCGGCAAGCCCAAGCAACATAACTAATAAAAGCATGGTTTGCGAATGACGTGCTAAAAACTTACTTATATTTTTCATATATCTTTATATTAGTATACAGCAGTTTTTTTACTTAAAACACTATGCTTACTGCTATGTTTATTTATCGAAGGCGCCTGAATGACGGGTGTCGATACTTTTAAAGCGTTGTTTTTCTTTGTCAAAGAACAGTTCTATGTGTCCGGTTGGGCCGTTACGATGCTTTTTAATAAATATATCGGTTATGCCGCGTCTGTCGGATTCTGCGTTGTAGTAATCTTCGCGGTAGATGAACGCTACAACATCGGCATCTTGCTCGATAGAGCCCGATTCACGCAAGTCAGCAAGCTGTGGTATCTGGGGGCTACGACTTTCCACCGACCTGCTTAACTGGCTAAGCGCAATAACCGGAACATTTAGTTCGCGTGCAATGCTCTTAAGCCCGCGAGAAATCTCAGAAATTTCTTGTACTCTATTACCGTCGCCAGCGAACTTGCCTCCACCACTCATAAGCTGTAAGTAATCAACCACCACTAAGCCTATGTCGTGTTTATGTGCCTCGCGGCGGGCTTTTGTGCGTAAATCACTTACTGTAAGGCCAGGAGTATCGTCAATATACATTTTAGTTTCACTCAAAGTACCCATTGCGCGGCCTATTTTTTCAAAATCCGTATCTGTAAGATTACCAGTACGTAAGTTCCAGGCATCAACTCCAGCTTCAGCAGCTAGTAGCCTGTCAACAAGCTGTTCTTTGCTCATTTCCATACTAAAAAAGATAACTGGCATATTGGCTTTAAGTGCAACATTGTGCGCAAAATTTAGGGCAAGTGCGGTTTTACCCATGCTTGGGCGAGCAGCCAAGATTACTAAGTCACTACGCTGCCAGCCAGCTAGAATATTATCTAGATCCCTGAAGCCTGTAGGTACACCCCTAATTTTGCCCTTATCCTTGTGCAACTCATCAAGTCTTTCAAAACTTTCTGTCAAAATTGATTCTAAACTAACCAAATCTTGTCCAACATGCTTCTGACTAACTTCAAATAGTCGCGCCTCAGCTTCTTCTAGTAATTCTTTAAAGCCACGCGTTTCGTCGTAACTAAACGTAGTAATATCTTGCGATGCTTTTATCATTCTGCGGCGCATAGCTTTAGTAGATACTATTTCAGCATACTGCTCTACATGGGCAGCTGTTGGGACAAAGTTCGTTAGTTCGGTAACATAACTGGCTCCGCCCACAATTTCTAAAAGTTCTTTATTTTTAAGCTGATCTGTAAGAGTTAGAATGTCTATCGGACTGTGTTTATCATATAGTGCCACCGCAGCTTCGTATATATATTTATGGCGTTCGTCGTAAAAATCGGCTGCAGTTATGATATCGGCAATCTTAACAATAGCATCGCTGTCAATCAATAGTGATCCTAATAAGCTGGCTTCTGCCTCCAGGTTCTGTGGCGGTATTTTTGGATCCATAATGTTACTCTAGCAACTCCGCGCCTTCAAAGATATTGCTTATGTCTTTTAGTTGATTAGATTCCGCCAATTTGGCCTGTGCTTTGGACGTAATTACAGGTTTATCAGAAATATTTTCTTTGGCAACAGAAGTTTTAATAATTATTGATTTGCCGTATGCGCTAGCTGCAGCCGCCGAAATAACTTCTTTTTGAGTTGCACTTTCAACTTGTTTTTGATGAAAAGCAAAGTTAAAAACTAGATTGAGCTCGTTGCCTTGTAGCTTTGGTTTTGCCATGCGCAGAACACTATATAGTGTGTTATGGGTTGACTTTACTTTAGCTAATAAAACTTCCCATTCACTATCCAGTGCAATGTCATGATTACTTACTGTTGGTACGGAGTCGACTGTTTTTTGGATTTCTGGCTCACCGAGTGTGGGTTGAGGTAAGGGCATAGGACTGGTTATCTCACCTTGTTGTGATGCTGATTGCGAGATGGTAGCAACCGGAGTGCCTTGTTCTTGGGTACTGTGGGTTGTAGTGTGTGCTTCTACGCCAGGGCTGCTTTGTTGGGCAGCATAGGATAGTAGTGCTAGTTCTAATGCAACAAAAGGCTGCTGTGA
>JAYUPU010000069.1:0-2704 GCA_043759925.1 bacterium
CCCTTCAAGGTAATGTAGTTCATTCTACACCTTGTAAGCATTAGCCCATCAGGGTAAACTTAATCACATGGCTACAACTACTAAAAAATCTACGACACGCAAAAAACCAACAACTACAAAATCATCATCAGCTAAGACCACTAAAAAAACAGTTGCTAAAAAAGTAACAAAATCTCCAGTAAAAAGTACTGCAAAAAAAGCACCAGCCGTTGCAGTAAAAGCAAGCGATAAAAAATCTAAGTCAGCTAAAACACCATTAACAATTATGCAAAAACTATTCCGCTGGAACCTTTGGCTAGCTGGTTTGCATGCCCTTCAAGCAGTAGCAATTATTGCACTTACTAAAACAGGTTTAGGTATACAGCCCGTTACTACAAACTACTTAACACTAGACACCTTAGCTAGCACTGCCGAAAAACCAGTTCTTGTAGCGGCAACTAGGCACTTGTTTGACGTGCGTTTATCATGGCTTATAGCTGCATTTTTTATAATGTCAGCTATTGCTCACTTACTTATAGCAACACGTTACCGAAAAACTTATGAATCTAACCTAGCTAAAGGTATTAATAAAGCTCGCTGGATTGAATACAGTCTTAGCGCCAGCACCATGATGGTAGCAATTGGCTTCTTAGTAGGTATCTTTGACATTAGTACGCTACTGCTGATGTTTGCGCTAACAGCTGTAATGAACTTGTGCGGCTTAGTAATGGAAGTAAGCAACCAAGGCAAAGACAAACCTAACTGGCTTAGTTACATAGTTGGCTGTATAGCTGGCATAGTGCCTTGGATCGTGTTTGTAATTTACTTGTGGGGCGCAAATCAATACAGCGAAGGCGGCGGTGCACCAACGTTTGTTTACTTTATTTTAGCTAGTATATTCTTGATGTTTAATAGCTTTGCCTACGTAATGTACAAGCAATACACTAAAAAGGGCATATGGGCAGATTACCTTTACGGCGAACGTGTTTACATGATTCTATCGTTAGTTGCTAAGTCATTGCTTGCTTGGCAAGTATTTGCCGGCGCCCTCAGGCCTTAGTATTTTGACTATTTCTTAGCTATAAACTGCAGTCCGCACGCACCGTACTCTTCAGTACGGCTTGTTTGCGGGCTTCGTTTATATCAAACAACTAGCCTAAAATACTAAGGTCTTACAGCTTATCTGATTAGGGTTAACAGATATAACAGTGTAAAATAAGGGTAATGGAACAAGTTACAATCGACAAATTAGTGCACGGTGGGCAAGGGCTGGCAACACTGGAAGATGGCCGAAAGGTCTTTGTGTGGAATTCGCTGCCCGGCGAAACAGTGACCTTGCGCATGCTTAAAAGTAAAAAAGGCTTTGCCGAGGCTATAGCCGAAGAAATCGTTTTACCTAGCGCCGACCGTATTGTGCCAGTTGAGCCAGATAGCTATTTAGCAACCAGTCCCTGGCAAATTATGACTTTCGATGCCGAAAATAAATATAAAAAAGAAATTTTGTCCGAAACATTTGAGCGTGAAAAAGTCACATTGCCTAATTACGAATTTATTGGGGGCAGCCAACACAAAGCATACCGCAGTAAAATGGAGTTTGGCTTTTGGGGCGATAACGATGGAATAAGTTTGGCGCATTTTGTACGTGGTAGCCACGGAAAAACCAAAGTTAAGGGCAGCATGTTAGCAATGCCAGGTATAAACACTGCGGTTGCAGATCTTGTTGCGCAGTTAAACTTACTTACAAAAAGTAAGCACCCCATACGTGCCGGTGATATTAAGTCTGTTATTTTACGTAGTAATCAGGCAGGCGACACGGTGGCGGCTTTGTTTGTTAAGCCAAAAAAATTCCCAGATCTTACTTTGCCAACATCATTAAAAGGCCTGTGCGTTTACCATAGTAATCCTAAAAGCCCGGCTAGTGTACCTACTAATCTATTGCAGCAGCTAGGCGACCGCACACTTACAGATACTGTGTTGGGTACCGAGCTTATGTACGATGTATTATCATTTTTTCAGGTTAATTTAGCAGTGTTTCAAACTGCAGTAAAACAAATTGACGCAAATCTTAGTGGCATGCCCAAAGTTGATCTATACAGCGGGGTAGGTACTATCGGCATAACAGTTGGCGGCACCACAACATTAGTAGAACTAGACCAAGCCAACATCGAAATGGCACAGATCAATGTTGGCGATTTGCCAATTAAGGTAGTACACGCCAGCTCAGATAAATCGCTCGACTATATTACTGGCGACCAAGCGGTAATTGTTGACCCACCGCGTGCTGGCCTGGGCAGCTACGTTACTAACCACCTTTTACAGGTTAAACCACCGGCTATTGCTTATTTATCTTGTAATCCAAGTACCCAAGCCAGGGACATCAAACTGCTGCAAGAAGCCGGCTATATAATTGAATTCTTTGAAGGCTACAACTTTTTCCCACGTACACCTCATATAGAATCTTTAGCAATTCTACAGTTGTCCAATTCATAAACTCGTCATATACTGCTCATATATAAGCGTAACAATAATGAGGTAACTATGAATCCCGATACTGATCTAAATACAAATTCGATATATCCCGAAGCTCCGCCCACAAGCCCATTGCCCGAACAACAGCAGTCTGTGCAAGTAATTTCCCAACAGTTTACAAGCCCTGATATTTTAGAAAAAACAGACCAAACACTAGTGGCAAAGCAAGAAACTTCGTTAGCAGGCCTTGCAAGTG
>JAYUPU010000070.1:0-2665 GCA_043759925.1 bacterium
AGGGCGGCTCGCACCTTTTAGGCACAAAGTGTGCACCCTAAACATCTTGGCCATTAACCTAAAAGACCACCCGTAGGTGGTCTTTTAGTCACATAAAGCTCCCAACGATTTGCGTTGGCTCGCATGAGCTTTTTTATCTTTGTGCGACTTTTATATACTAGCTTATTTTGGTGGTTTTATCAAGACGCTAACGGCTAAAAGTGCTTTAACTGTTATCCCCTTATGGGGATAAACTGGTTAAATGTCTAAATCGTCTAGGTCAGCAAGATCCTTGCGGGCCTTACTGATAGCATCGCTGTGGTCAACTTCTGCGGGCCTATCATACGATTTAGCGCTAGAAGTGCCCCAGCCGTCATCTGTTGAAGCACCAGAATCTTCTGCTGTAGGTGCTGCTGTGTCGTCATTAACTGGTGCAGATGCATCGTCTGATGTAACAGCACTATTATCTTCCCGTGCAGGGCGGTCATTTTGTCGGTCATTGTAACGGTCACCTTCTTCGCGGCGATCATCACGCATGGGGCGGTCTGTGCGTTCTGGGCGAGGTTCGCCGTTATCTACAATTTTTAGGTTATAGCGGGCATCATTTTTTGTGCCTAGTGCACGCAGTAGTGTGCGCAAGCTTTGTGCAGTTGCACCGCGTTTACCAATAACACGTCCCAAATCCTCTGGGTCTACTGTTAGTTCAAGCAAAACACCCTTTTCGTCTATGGTGCGCTGTATTTTAACTTCGTCAGGCTTGCCAACAAGTGATTTAACAATATATTCAACAAACTGTAGGTCGATGGTACTATCCATGGTTAGACTCCTGTTTAAATGTTCTACTAATTAGTATAGCAAACCAAAGCCGTCAAAATTGTTTAGGCTTTAGCTGGTGCTTCTGCTTCCGGCGCTTCTGGTTCTGCGGCAGGTTCAGCTGCAGCTGTAGTTTCTTCTGGGGCAGTTACTTCTGGTGTTTCTGCAACAACTTCGGTTACTTCCACTTCTGTGGCTACTTCCGCAGGTGCCTCGGCTGGTGATTCTGCTACTGGCTCTGGGGCTGCTTCTACTGCTGGGCGGTTACGGCGTAGTTTTTCGGTGTCTTTAATTGCACGGCTTTTTGATGTGTCGATAGATACCCAAGATGGTAGATCCATGCCCTGGTGTTTAAACAAGCCAGCAACGCGCTGCGATGGCTGTGCGCCGTTGTTTAGGTAAAAAGCAGCCTTTTCTTTGTCTAGGGTTGTTACCTTTGTGTGCGGGTTGTAGTGGCCAACCTGGGCAACAATACGGCCACTAGCAGGGCTACGACGAGCCTCTTGAACAACGACACGAAATTCTGCATGACCTTTGCGGCCGACTCTCTGGAAACGAATAGCTAGCATATTTACTTAAACCTTACTTCTACACCTAAATTAATATTAAAGATTTACCTGTATTTTACAGATATAATTGCTACTTGTCAACAGGGATGCCTGCTTCGCCCTTTGCAAGCGCAATTTCGGCAGCTTTAATTTGGGCAATTTGCTTGCTTGGGCCGCTACCATTACCTCGCAGATCACCCTCTACAAATACGCCTACACTAAATACTTTATCGTGGTCTGGGCCTTCTTCGCTAAGTACGCGGTAGTTAGGTGTAAAGCCTTCGGTACTTTGTACAAACTCTTGATAGCGTGACTTAGGATCCATCCAGGAACCAGATTTTAGAATTTGATCGAATGTGCTTATGATAGTTTTATTTATAAAGTCTTTAGCCGCATCATAACCCTGGTCTAGATACAGCGCACCAATGACCGCTTCGTAACAGTTTGCCAAAATTTGGGCACGGGCGCGGTCGGTGCCACGCTTTTCGCCGCGCGATAGGCGTAATAATGGTTCAAAGTTATAGTTTGATGCTGCAGCACTTATGCTTTCGGTGCGCACTAAACTACTTCGCCAGTTGGTTAAGATACCCTCTGGTTCACTGTAGCCGCTATATAAAAACTCGGTACTTACAAGTTCTAGTACGGCATCGCCCAAGAATTCTAGGCGTTCATTATGTTCTGAAACTGTCTTTTTATGCTCGTTTAGGTATGACCTGTGTGTAAATGCGGTAATTAACAGCTGAAGGTCGTTAAACACTACCCCTAGCGTATCTTTGGCAAAAACGGCGTATTTTGACGTATCCATATTAAAGTTTGTTGTCCCGAATCTTTTTAAGGCCTAACAAAATTATCTTTCCTATATCTTCGTATTCAATTTTATCTAGGGCTTCTGCAGCAGTAAACCACTTGATGCCGTTCATCCATTCTTCTGGCTTTATATCACTAGTATCGCCCTTGGCATGCACCAAAAAAATCTCTGTTGTCATTAGCACCAGGCTTTGCTGGCGGCGATACCTAAAGTTGATTTTACCCAGCCAGTTAAGCACTTTCATTTCGCGAAGGCCTGTTTCTTCGCCAATTTCGCGCTCGGCCGTTTGTTTAGGTGATTCACCTTCTTCGATGTGGCCCTTAGGAATAGTCCAGCGGTCTTTAGCATCTTGAATTAGCAAAATTTCGATATCACCATTTTTGGCATGCCGGTACACAACACCACCAGCGGTGGGTTCACGAACAACCTCGTTTATAGCAGCATTACGCCTTGTAACAAGCCGTTTGAATGCTTTGATTGGCTTTGGTCTTTGTACCACTTTGGCCACTTAACTTTC
>JAYUPU010000071.1:0-6650 GCA_043759925.1 bacterium
GGCGCGCAAACCGGCGCTAAATGTCATGCCCGCAACAGGGTTTACTTGCGTTTGGTTAACACCTTCGAGTTTATATTCTACAGGGTCTTCTATAGTCGAAATATTTATATCTGGTTTATTTAAAATGTGTAAAACGCTGTGAAGTGTAGTGCTTTTGCCTGACCCCGTTGGTCCTGTTACAAGCAACATGCCGTGAGGTTGTTGGCTGGCATCTTGTATATCCGATAGCGCTTTACCCCAAAAACCTAGTTTTTGTAGTGGCAAGGGTTCGCTAGATTCATCAAGAACACGCATAACAACCTTTTCGCCCTCGCTAATAGGTAGGGTGCTTACCCTAAAGGCAAATACGCGGCCGTTCATATCAATTTTGAATCGGCCGTCTTGTGGGGCACGGCGCTCATCAATCTTTAGGTTACTTAAGATTTTAATACGCGACACAAGCGCGCTAAGGGTACGTTTTGGCAACCTATTAGCCTCGCGCAGTACACCGTCAACACGGTAGCGTATAATCACATTTTTATCACGGGGTTCTATATGTATATCGCTGGCGCCAGACTTGATAGCGTATTCAATAATAAGGTTAACAGTTTGGGCAATAGGCGAATCTTCAGATATTTCGTCTTCGCTAACTATTGCCTCTTCCTCATCGGCTTCATCACTATCTGTTATTACTTTATTAATTTCGCTACCAATGTTGCCGCGGTACTGATCAAGAGCACTTAAAATGTTGAACTTAGTAGCAATAAATATTTTAATTTTTTGACCAAATAGCTTGTGCAGTACATCAATTGCTTGCAGGTCGTCAGAGTCTTCCATTGCTACCTGGCGAATTTCGTCCGGCTTATCAATGCTACCCTCAAAAACTACCATGTTGTATAACCTGGCAATTTTTTCAGGGATTTGCTTTAAGACTTCGCGGTCTAACTCTTTAACATTAATATCTACAAAAGGAGTACCTATGCTTTCTGCATAAAGCTCAGTAAGTTCCGATTCGGTTATTGTATTTGTGCGAATCACAAGTTCTTGCAATGGAACTTTTTCGGTATTTGCTTGGTCTGCAAGCGCAGCAAATTTATCGCCGGCTACCTTGCCCGACTTCTTAATAAGGTCTTCTACGACTTTGTCTGGTATTCTCATATGTATTGCTCTTATGCTAACAGAAACGACGTAGTTTTTACAGCTGTACTTGCAAAGTCACGCGCTCGGGATATACTAGCTAGTACAAACCTAAACGATATAATTCGTACAAGAAAAGAGGATACTACTATGGCAGCAAAAGCTGACCCAAAACAAGTAATGAGCCGAGACAGTGGTCGGGGCGATGCAGATGGCAAGTCTAAGGCTTTAAGCCTAGCAATGGACCAAATCGAAAAGCAGTTCGGCAAAGGTGCCATTATGCACCTAGACGGTCAACAAAAAATAAATGTAGAGACTATCCCTACAGGTAGCCTAAGTTTAGACATAGCACTTGGTGGTGGTGTTCCAAAAGGCCGTATCATTGAAATTTATGGCCCTGAGAGCTCGGGTAAAACAACCCTTACCCTGCATATTGTTGCCGAGGTGCAAAAAGCCGGCGGAGTAGCAGCATTTATAGATGCCGAGCACGCTCTAGACCCAGCCTATGCAAAGCGCATTGGTGTAGATACCGAAAAACTTTTGGTAAGCCAGCCTGACAGCGGCGAACAAGCACTAGAAATTGTAGAAACATTGGTGCGCAGTAACGCGGTAGACATAGTTGTTATAGATAGTGTTGCTGCACTTGTACCACAGGCTGAAATTGAAGGCGACATGGGTGATAGCCATATGGGCTTACAAGCTAGGTTAATGAGCCAGGCGCTGCGCAAGCTTACAGCAATTGTTAGCCGCAGTAAATGTACGGTGGTGTTTATTAACCAATTGCGTATGAAAATCGGTGTCATGTTTGGCAACCCAGAGACCACAACCGGTGGTAACGCCCTAAAGTTTTACGCAAGTGTACGTATGGATATTAGGCGAACTAGCCAAATTAAAAGCGCCGAGGAAGTTTTGGGCAACCGTGTACGTGTAAAAGTTGTCAAAAACAAAATTGCGCCGCCATTCCGCGAGGCCGAATTTGACATTATGTTCAACCAGGGCATTAGCATCGAGGGCGATGTACTAGACCTTGCAATTAACAAGAGTATTATGACTAAAGCTGGTGCCTGGATAGCCTACGAAGGAACTAATGTTGCCCAAGGCCGCGAAGCCGGTAAGCAGTATCTAGTCGACAATCCTAAAATACTAGATAAAATAGCCAAGCAGGTAAAAGAAGCCTACAAGGCAGCCTAAAACATGAAGCGTGCGGTTATTTTGCATGGAACAGACGGCAATCCAGATAGTAACTGGTTCATGTGGCTAAAGTCTCAGCTTGAGTCACAGGGATACAAAGTTTGGGTGCCACTTTTACCTAATAACCACACCCCAAATAGGCAGGTATATAATGACTTTTTACTAGATTCGGGTTGGGATTTTACAGACAACATTGTAGTGGGGCATTCTTCCGGGGCTGTTTCTGTACTGAACTTACTGATGGATGATAGGTGTCCGACCATACAAGCGGCTGGGATGGTTGGTGTATGGGCACATATGGAAGGAACAGATTTAGGAACAGAACAGTTCAAGGATTTGTTTCCGTCGCAGGGATTTGATTTTTCGAAGATAAAAAACAGTGCAAGACACTTCTTGTATATTCATGGCAGTGACGACCCATACTGCCAAATCGAACAAGCAAAATGGCTAGCCAAGCAAACTGGCGGTAATTTTGTTACAGTACCCAACGGTCAGCATCTTGGCGCCAACAGGAGAGAACTTACAGAGTTAACTGACCTAATACAATCATTGCGTCTATGAAAATTACAGCACTCAAAGCGCAAGTTAAGAACCCTAGTCGGGTAAGTATATTTGTTGATAGCAAATATACTTTCTCTTTAACTATCAACGAGGTTATAGAGTACAAGTTAAAAAAAGACCTTGATATAACCGAGGCCGACATAGAAACTTACAAAAAACTATCTGCTGACGGTAAATTACGGGCTAGGGCGTACGAATGGCTAATGGGAAGGCCGCACAGCACTAAAGAGCTAAAAGACTATTTGTATAAAAAAAAGACCGACCCAGATTTGCAACAAAAGCTCATTAGTGAATTTACTGACAAAGGTATTTTAAGCGATGAACGTTTTGCACGGTGGGCAGCCGAACGACTAATGCGCAAAAATAAAAGCAGGCGGGCCGTACAAAACGAACTCAGGGCCAAAGGTATAGATGCGCAAACTATCCAGCAAGTTATGGCCGACCAACCAGCCAATGACACTGGCCATCTAAATGTACTGATTGCGAAGCTGCAAACGCGGCCGCGTTACAGCGACCCCAAAAAGCTAATTGCCTATCTAATATCTAAAGGCTTTAGTTACCAAGATATAAAAGAGGCGTTAGCGCCCTAAGCAGCCGCTGTAGCAGGTGCGTTTGCCGTTATTCGTTCTGTAGCATCTATATCTTTAATAACAATTCGCTTATCTGTTATCTCTACAATTTGCTGCCTATTAACGGTTAGTTGCTGACCTGTTAGTGATTTTATTGACCTTTGCACAACGTACAAATTAACTATGTACATACTCTCTATATCTAAGGCATAATCTTCTACCTTACCAAGTTTCTGTTTAGATTCGGTAATAACATGCATACCAATGGGGTTAAATTTCAGCCCAATAATATGCTGTAGTCGCACTAAGTCTTCTGGGTCGGTTAACGATTCGTGATCATTAACTGCAACCCCCAGGCGTGAAATCTCGCGGATCTCTTGCGACGGTAGTAAAGATGGCTGCTTAGAATAAACAGAGCTGCAATACCAAGCCTCTATTTTAAGATTGTTTGGGTCTATAAGCGGCTGCAGCGTTTTACCAATGGTTGCGCCTGTGCGCAGCGATATAACCGGCAGCGATATAAATGCATCTAAAAGCTTTAGCATAGGTACATAATAGCAAAAAATGTATATGCTCATGCTTGCAGTACAATAATATGTAAATATAATCAAAAATATGAAAAGACTAGCTTTGGCTATTTTGGGGATGTTTTTGTTTGCTAACAGCAGTGTCGTTTTTGCAATAAGCCCAAGTAGCATTGTTATTAGTGCAGTCCAAACAGAATCGGCGACTAGCGCATCAGAAGAATATATAACCGTTCACAATAGTGGTAGTAGCTTAATAGACGTGACTGGTTGGCGTTTGCAGTATTTTGCCGCTACGGCCGCTAATTTTACTAGCCCTACGCGCACAATTACATTATCTGGTACTTTAGCGCCGGGCACAAATTTGACAGTTAGTTCTACTGGCTATACAGCCCAAAGTTCTACAATATTTTTTGCAGCTACACTTTCTGCCACTGGCGGGCATATACGCCTAGTAAGTGGTGCTACTCCGAACGAGGTTGTTCACGATTTAGTAGGATGGGGCACTGCGCAATTTCCTGAACAGGCAGCGGTAGATGTTGTTGCCCGCGGGACTGCATATAGGCGCAACTTAACTAACGGCCAACCCGTAGATACCGATAATAACTACGACGATTTTACCACTCCACCTGTAGTAGTAATACAACAACCTGCAGACCCCTTGCCAAGTGTGCCGCAACCCGCAACCAATGCAAACCCTACTTACGCAGGGCTTACCATTACCGAGCTTTTACCTGACCCCGCAACACCTTTTACAGATGCTAGCGATGAATTTATAGAACTATATAACGACAGTTTGGCCACTATAGATCTAGCAGGTGCTACGCTGCAAACAGGTAATAGCAACACATACAGCTATAAGCTAACAGGCACGATTGGTGCGCATAGTTATCTGTTACTTTACTCGTCACAAACAAAACTAACCCTTAGTAATGCGGGCGGCAGGTCACAAATTATCGATGCCGCGGGTGCAGTAATAGACGAAACAGCTGCCTACGGCGCCGCCCCAACAGGGTCTAGCTGGCAACTATTTAATAACGAATGGTCTTGGTCATACTCTGTAACTGCTGGAGTAGCTAACACACCCCCGCCCGCAGGCACCGTTACTACCCCTAAAGTCAAAGCAGCAACCACAACTAAAGCTGCCACAAAAGCAAAAACAGCAACCGCTGCCGCTGCCAAAACTACAAAAGCAGTTACCAACAAAGCTAGCACAGCATCTGGGGCGGGACAGCTAGCGGCCGCGTCTCAGCCCAGTCCAATTAATAAATCTGTATTATTAGGGGTTGGATTACTAGCACTAGGTTATGTAATATACGAATATAGATATGATATTGCACAAAAATATAGACGGCTTAGGGGCAACGCAGCTGCTGGCCCAAAAGATAGCCCGCAACCTTAAAGGAGGCGAAGTTATTGAACTAGTGGCAGACGTAGGTGGCGGCAAAACAACATTCACTAAATATTTAGTTGCTGCACTTGGGTCTAGCAATGTAGTAAGTAGTCCTACGTTTACAGTAAGTAAAATCTACAACACACCAAAAAATACAATTTATCATTACGATTTTTATAGGCTTAGCGATCCAGCATATATACAACAAGCGCTTGCAGAAAATGTGCAAGACCCGAACGATATAACGATTATAGAATGGGGTGGATTAGTCGAAAATGTTTTGCCCGAAGATAGGCTAAAAATAAGTATTGTTAAACACCCGACCAACCAAGACGAACGCGTAATAACAATTCAAACAACAGATACAAAGGCGTATTTACTAAAGGACATTACATGATAATAGCTATAAAAACTGATGTTCCATTGGCAGAAATATATATATTAAAAAACCATAGCATCATTGCTAACAGTAAATGGCAGGCGCATAAACAGTTATCTGAAACCATACACCAGGTAATTAAGCAGTTGCTACGTCATGCTGGCGTGCAACTAAGCGACTTGTCGGGGGTTATATATTACGAAGGGCCGGGGTCATTCACTGGCCTGCGCATTGGTTGTAGTGTTGCGAATGCACTTGCAACATCTTACGGCGTACCTATAACTGCAGTTTCCGGCGATGATTGGTTAGCGAAGGGACAGCAAATTTTGGCCAGCGACAAAGCTTCAAAAACTGTTCAGCCAAACTATGGCAGTGAACCACATATAACTAAAGCCAAATAACACCTATAATAACTTGACATAGGGCAAGCATTAGCAGTACGCTTAAGGCACAGATTAACAACAAAAACTAAAGGCAATTAGTGTACACGCCACAGGCGGTGTCGTTGTAATTATGCAACCAGATTCAACACAACAATTTAAAAGATCAAAAAAGTATGATAAATACGTATCGGGTGATCTAAACGCGCGTGAAAATATATTACCAACCACAGGCACGGGCCCACAAAATTCCTACCAAGCGCCAAGCTACCAACCTGTTGCCCAGCCGCAGGCTAGCTACCAGCCACAACAAAACCCAGTAACATCATTAAATTTTAAGGCTACAAACTACGCACCGCCAAATGCAGCAAAAAAAATGGCCAGAAAGCCGTTGGCGCTAAAGGCCGTGATGAAAGCGACTGTACAAATAGAAAGAGTTACCAAAAATAGCATCAGTGTAGTAAAGCAAACATTTGAGCCTGATTTGCTTAACGCCATACGTACCAAAAGACAACGTATATTTGCTAGGTCTGTATA
>JAYUPU010000072.1:0-2638 GCA_043759925.1 bacterium
CCAGTTGTTAGTGTGTTAGACTTTGGTGCTTTTGTACAAATTTTACCAGGCAAAGACGGCATGGTTCACGTGTCAGAAATGTCAGAAGAACGTGTGCAAAAACCAAGCGATGTTGTATCAGTTGGTGATAAAGTAAATGTAAAGCTTATAGCAATCGACGAACGTGGCCGCTTAAACCTAAGTATGAAACAAGCCGAAAGGGAACTAAAGTAAAAAAAGATGCTAACCATGAAAAATAACAAAAAGCACCTCGCTTTAGGCAAGCAGAACCCCGCGGTTCTGCTGCTAATGGGATGTGTTTTAGCCCTGATAGCCTACGGCTTCATAAGCTGGGCTTTTAACTCAGGATCCGTCTTTGTGTATGCGGCAGCATTTTATGCCGCATATCTTGGTGCCCGCATGTTTGTGCGCGCATTCAAACAACTCATTCGAAAATAAAGAGATCATTCAATATAATTTTTAAGATAGGCAAAAGCGATGATTTTTGAACAAAAACAACAAACAGTGACAAGGCATAACTGTAGTTATGCCGCGGAGATGTTTGTTGTTTTTGGGCAAAAAGGGCGCTTTTGCCCTGAAAAATTGTATTTATATGAACTCTAAAATTTAATATATTAAAAATTAAGGAACCATTTAATGGAACAAAAAAATAAAAGGCCAACTGGTGGCCGACCGCAAAACAACAAAGCAGGCCAAGAAAGGCCTAAGTTGCAAGCAACAACCAGCGCTAGCCGCAGTGCTAGTAGGGGCGAAGCGATTCGTGCCCAAAAACGCTCACAAAGTGATGCCGAGCGCATCGTTAATCAGTATCAAACTGCAGAAGGCAACGACCAAACGCGCCGTGCTAACTACCTAGACACTGGTACGCCAACCCTAAAGATCATCGGTATCGGTGGTATGGACGGCGGTGGTAGCAAAAACATGATTTTACTAGAGTATTTAAACGACGCTATTATTATTGACTGTGGTAACGACCTCGGTGTTGATTTACCAGGTATTAACTACGGTATTTGTGACACAACCTACCTTGAATCTATCCGCGGTAAAATCCGTGCCTACGTTATCACACACGGTCACCTTGACCATATTGGTGGCTTACCACACATTGTACCTAAGTTTCCGGCACCTATTTACGGCAGCCGCTTTACAATTGGCCGTGTTGAAGAAATCTTCCAGAACTTTGGCTTGCCAATGCCCGAAGGTTTTGAACTGCGCACCGTTATCATGAACGAAAACACTAACGAACGACTTAAGATCGGCGTGTTTTTTGTAGAGCTAGTGCGTGTTACGCACAGTATCCCAGGTAGCACCATTGTGGTAGTAGATACGCCAGTTGGGCGTGTTATTAACACCGGTGACTTTAGGCTAGACCCAACCCCACTTGACCACGAAAAAACTGATACCGAGCGCCTGATGGCGTTAGGTGACGAAGGTGTTCACGTGCTTTTATCTGAAAGTACAACTACCGAACGCCCAGGCCGCACACCGTCTGAGAGCACAATCGAACAAAGCTTTGTGGACATTATGGATCGTGCCCCAGGCCGCATATTTGTAGGGTTATTTAGTACCAACATGAACCGTGTTCAAATGATTATTAACGCAGCCGTACACCACAATAAAAAAGTGGCTATGGATGGCCGCAGCATGATTAGCACGCTTGAAATGGCTGTGCGAAACGGCTTTGTTAAAGTACCAAAAGGCACGTTTATACCAATTGGCAGCGTTGCCAACATGAAAGACCAAGACGTTGTAGTTGTTTGTACGGGTAGCCAGGGCGAACCAAACAGCGCGCTTATGCGCATGAGCGCCGGCCAACACAAGCACGTAAAACTTAAGGCACAAGACAGCGTAATTTTGTCTAGTACACCTATCCCTTACAGCGGTAACGATAGCCTTATACGTACTATGGTCGATGACCTATACCGCACGGGCGTACACGTATTTAGGCATGAAACCCGTGAAATTGACGGTTGTGGCCCGCTGCATGTTAGTGGTCACGGTAGCGTAGAAGAATACCGCGACATGATTAAAATGACCAGGCCAAAGTTTTTTGTACCAATTTACGGTGACTTTACCGCCAAAAAATACCACATCGAAATTGCTGTCGAAGAGGGTATCCCTCGCGGCAACACCATCAACGCCGACAACGGCCAGGTGCTTAGTTTTAGCAAAGACAAAATGGACATGGTCGGCGAAGTACCACATGGTACCGTATTGGTTGACCAATCTGGGGCCGAAGTTAGTAACATTGTGGTTAAAGACCGCCTAGTATTAGCCGAAGAAGGCCTTGTGGCCGTTATTTTAACAGTCGATAAAAAGACCGGCCAGCTACTTACAAGCCCTGACATCATTAGCCGCGGCTTTATATACATGCGTGACAACGAAGAGCTTATGAACCTATTTAGGACAGAACTGCGCCGTGCAGTAGGGCAGCGCTTTAAGCGCATCGACCTTGACCGCTTTAAAGCAGAACTTAAAGACCATATTACGCACTTTTTGTACGAACAAACGCAGCGTAGCCCGATTGTTATACCAGTAATTAACATTATTGGTGGCAAAAACGAGCGTACTAACAACGATAACCACGCACCGCGTAGCGCAAACGGCAACGCTAACAACAATGGCGGCAACAACGGCC
>JAYUPU010000073.1:0-2611 GCA_043759925.1 bacterium
CTACCGCTAATACTAAAGAATGGCGCATCAGCTTCGCCGGCTACAGCACGCGCAAGCAAAGTTTTACCAGTACCTGGGGGCCCCACAAGCAAAACTCCGCGTGGTATGCGGGCACCAACGCCCTCGTACTTTTTAGGGTTCTTTAAAAAGTCGACAATTTCGCTTAAGTCTTGTTTTGGCTCGTCGCTACCTGCAATATCTGTAAAAGTAACTTTGTTTTTTTCGTTGCCATATAGGCGTGCTTTACTTTTACCAAAGCTCATTGCTTGGTTACCTTGGCCCTGGGCACTACGTAGCATCCATATTAAAAAGCCAGCAAGTAGTACTATTGGTAATAAGTTTATTAATACACTAGATATTGCGGATGATTGGCAGGTTGGATTGGTCACAGACACGACCACATCACGGTTAGTTAAACCTTGTTCGTAAATGCTTGATCCAGCCTCTTTAGCAGAACGCTCGGTTGGCTTTTCTTGGTCTTTTACAGTAATTTTAATGTCATTACAAACTATTTCTAGCTTTTTAATTTCGCCAGCATTGGCACGTGATACTACTTGCGAAAATGGTACTTCTTTTAACTTAGCGGTGTTGCCAGTAGACCCAAAAATGGCCATCCCAAAAATAGCTATTATTATAAAAAATATAATCGTGCGGTAGTTACGCTTATTGCCCGGCATTGGTGTTTTTGACTGTTTTTTATCCATATACTAAAAAGTATACAGTACAACCCCTGTCATTTTTGTAAAATTTTTATGTGTTTTTGATCACAGGCTAATTGTATGTTTTTACCAAGTGACATTTTTTTGCTAGGTAGGTATGTTTTGCATGCCATAACTGTATTTTGTACAAGCAATTTTTGGATGTTTTGTACACCGTTTGTTTTAAGCCACAAATACACTATTTCTTTTTGAACCGCATAAGGCAGCTGTACTAAGCGTGCCCTTACAATTTCATTATTTTTAACAGCATAGTCATAAATAACTTGCAGTTCTTGTTGTATATCAGCGTTTGTTGGTAGCATTTTTTTGTGGATAGCCAATAACTGTTGGCCGATGGCTGGGTTTGCGGCTGCTAACTGAGCCCTAATTTTATTGCGTGCATATTTTGTGTCTTGGTTGGTTGGGTCGTCGTGCCAAGCTAACTTATTGCCTTGTGCGTACTGCAAAATTTGCTTTTTGGTTACGTACAACAACGGGCGCAAAATGTCTGTACTTTGCATTGGCGTAAGCCCTGCCCTGCCAGTTCCCCGCTGCACATGCAGCAATATAGTCTCTAGCAAATCGTCTTGGTGGTGGGCGGTAATAATCGCTACTGCGTTTGCTTGTTTTAAAGTGCTGCGCAAAAAGTCATAACGTGCCCGCCGGGCTTGGTCTTCTGATGCTTCTGCACCAAGTTTGGCGCGCCCTACAACAAATTGCAGGCCTTGGCTTTTTGCTAACTGTTCTACAAGCTGCGCGTCTTGCACCGATTCGGGCCTAATACCATGGTCAAAGTGCGCCACTACAAACTGGCTATCGTAATTGCCAGTAGCAAGCATATGTAAAAGCACCACCGAATCTACACCGCCCGATACAGCAATAACATACTTCCCTTTAGGTAGTTCAAAAACCATGTCATAATAATAGCAATGAAACAGCAAATTACTGATGAATTTGTAGAAGATACTATTAAACTAGGCGGCCTAATGATGGCTTTTAGTAAGGTTTTTAGGGCAACATACCTAGATACGCAGGGCACAAAAGAGTCCGATACTGACCACACTACCATGCTGGCTGTAATTGCCTGTGCTGTTGCAGATAGCCTTAAACTGGGACTAGATATTGGCAAAGTTGCCCAGTATGCTTTAGTGCACGATTTGGTAGAAGTATACGCGGGTGACGTAAATACTATCGACTTTAATAACACCGACCATAAAGCAAAAGAAGAAAACGAAGCAAAGGCACTAGACCAACTTAAAAAAGAGTTTGGTAAAACCTTCCCCTGGATACACAAAACTATCGAATCATATGAAAAACTGGGTGACCCAGAAGCGCGTTTTATTAAGACGCTAGACAAAATTATGCCTGCACTTACCCACCTACATACCGACAATATCGCGGTTAACGAAGGCTTTGATAACCCTGAGGGTTTTGAGGAATCAGTTTATGCCCGCAATGCACATATGCGTAAAACCTTTGCCCACGACCAAGAAATTATTATGCAACTGCGCGATAAACTATTAGAGCCAACGATTGAAACGAAATATAATTACCACGGTAAAACTAGAAAAAGATGAAACACTTATACTTTGTACGTCATGGTTTAAGCCAGGCTAATAAAGACGGTATGTGGAGCGGGCATACAAACACACCACTTAGCCCTGAGGGCCATCAGCAAGCAAAACTAGCTGGCCAAAAAGCCAAGTCGGAAGGATTGGTTTTTGATATTGTGCTTAGTAGCCCACTAGACCGCGCCAGCCATACTGCGCAGCATATTAGTGACGCCGTTGGCTACCCAATTAGCGACATAGTTTTACATGAACATTTGTTAGAACGGAACTTTGGCGAACTTGAAGGTACCATCAACAAAGAAGCTGGCGCAAAATATACGCAGTACGAAGGCGCCATTGATA
>JAYUPU010000074.1:0-6486 GCA_043759925.1 bacterium
TTGATGTTATATCGTACTTAACAGCCAGGTTTATTAGTAAATCATTTATAGGTTTTAGGGATTTACTATTGGGGTGTAGATTAAAATCGCCGGTTAAAATTACCGGTCCTTCAAGCTTGCGGATGTATTCAGCAATAAGCTTTAGCTGACGCTCATTCTCGGCGCTTCCATCCTTACCGTTTGCACTATGGTACCCATGGTGGGTAACTATATTACATATACCGCCTTCAAGTTGTACTACAGTGTGTGCGACATTTCGTACATTGTAGGTTTCTCCATCGTCTAAGCTTTCAATATCTTTAGTAAAAGACCCATTCACAAAGAAGCTATTTGTGAATACGAAAGGCTGATTACTGATAATCGAATTACCCAAATTTGCTAGTTCGTGCATATAACGATAACTAAACGTTGGTACAAAGAAGGTGTGAGGATATTTATTAGAGGGTAAAAAGTGGCTCATTGGCATAAGTACAGAGCCGGGGCGTTCGTGCAGGTCTGTTGCTTCCTGTAAACACACAATGTCGGGTTGTTCAGCCTCTATGAGTCGTATTAACGACGTACCTAGTTTTCCACCCCAGCAGTTTAGTTGAAGTAGCTTCATGCAAACTCTGTGCGGAGCCATTCGTCTAGGCTGTTGCCGCCGCCGGCTGTTAGGCACAATACTAAATCACCACTATCTAGGTGTTGCTGAATTGCTTGCTTTAAGTTGTCGTCTAGTTGCGATGCCACGCTGTTTTGGGGCTTACTAGTTAGGTTAATAACGTCTTGTGGGCTAAGTAGTTGCAGCGATTCATCCTCACGCGCCAAGTAGCTAGGCACAACATAAAGCTTTTTAGCGCTATCAAACAAATGTGCCAGCTGTGCTTTAATAAAATGCTGGCGGGTGTTATGCAGGCCTTCGTACACCACAACCACCTTATCACCTGCGACTTCGTGGGCCAGCTGCAGCGCGCCTTCGATCTTTTTGGGCGTATGAGCATAATCAGTATACAATCGGCCTGTAATGGCCTCAAAACGCCTAGAAACACCAGGGAAACGGTTCATGTGCCCAACCAGTTCGGCCACACTAGCACTTGTAAGTTCCAGTACAGCCTGTACAACCAGCCAGGCGTCTTGGCGATTAACTATGCCTGGCAGGGTAAGTGTTGTGTCAGTTTTGTTATCTAGGGCCAAAATATTATCGTTAGGTTTTAGGGCCAATGTGTCAAAATCTGCATCCCACACAATGGCGGCTTCGCTTTGGGCGATAAAGTCCCTAAAAGCCTGTTGGTAATCGCCGCGTGTAGGGTACACATCTGGGTGGTCCCAGTCGATACCCGTTATAAGTGATAAATGGGGTTTAAAGCTCAAAAAATTACGGTCATATTCGTCACATTCGTATATAAAGTACTCCGACCCAGGGGTGTATTGGCTCATTTCGCAAAAAGATAGCTTGGCGGGCACGCTATAGCTAATAGGCAGGCCTACTTGCTTGCATAACCATACAAGCATAGCGGTAGTAGTGGTTTTGCCATGAGTGCCGGCAACGGCCAGCATTTTAAGGTTTTTTTGATTTAAAAAGTAGTTTAAAAACTCATCGCGCTTACTATGCTTTATGCCGCGGTCACGCACATAAGCTAGCTCGGCGTGGTCGGGGTTTTCTTTAGGCAGCGCGCTGCTGTACACAAACCAATCTATATCTGTCGGCATGTATGCAGCATCTTGGTCACCAGTATGAATATTAGTAATGCCCATGTTTTTAAGGTAGGTAATATACTGGCTGTCTTGCTTGTCGCTACCAGATACAGTAAACCCTGCCAGGTGCGCTAAAAGTGCCAGCGGACCAATGCCCGCACCACCTATACCACTAAAAAATATATGCATATGCAATTAGTATAGCCTATATCTTTAGCCAGTAGCCCTAAAGGTGGTATAGTAAAAGCACAAAAGGCTTTAAAAACAAAAATGTTACAAAAATTCATAAATTCAGTGCTTCAACCACGCCATTTTTGGCGTAATGTTGGCTTTGACGAACTATCCGAACTATATGCCAGCATGCTCATTAGGTCGCTGGCCCTTAGCCTTATTGGCCTGTTTGTGCCCATTTATTTGTACAAATTAGGCTTCAATATCACAGATATTTTGAGTTTTTTTGCTGCCTTCTTTTTAATACGTATTCCTGTTGATTTGGTAGTTGCGTTTGTTGTTGGGAGGATTGGCCCCAAACACGCAATCGCTCTTAGCACACTGGGCAATATTATTTATTTGGTTATGTTGCTGACTATCAATGAACTACACTGGCCGCTTGTATCGCTTGCTGCGGTAGGTTCGGTTGCTAACAGCTTGTTCTTTATTGCGTTTCACACCGATTTTTCAAAGGTTAAACACACCGAACATGGTGGCAAAGAAATAGGCTATTTAACTATTTTAGAAAGGCTAGGTGGGGTGCTGGGTCCGCTAATTGGTGGTTTGCTAGCAACATTTACTGACGCTAAATATACGATCGTACTGGCTATTATACTGTTTGCCGGTTCATTAGTGCCGTTATTGGCCACCCAAGAGGTTGTAAAACTACATCAACACGTTACTTTTAAAGGCCTGCAAATCAGGCAGCATTGGCGTCATTTTACAGCTTATTCGTGTTTTAACACCGAAAACACGGTATCTGTTTTGCTGTGGACTTTTTATATATCGCTGGTTGTGTTTACTACGGGCACGTATGCAAAAATTGGTGCCATAACAGCGTTATCTACGGCTGTATCAATAATTATGGCTAAAACAGTAGGCGTACTTGTCGATAAAAAACAAGGTAGGAGGCTGCTTAACAGGGGTATAGCTGTAAATAGTATTGTGCATGCAGTTAGGCCTTTCGTTACTACTCCATTTGGTGCTATTGGCGTAAGCCTAATAAACGACCCTGTAACAATAATGTACCGAATGCCGTTCATAAAGCAGTTTTACGACACAGCTGATAGTTTGCCGGGCCACAGGATAGCTTTTATTGCGCTCAGCGAGAGTTTTAGCGCCGCCCTTCGACTTGTTGTTTGGGGTGGAATGTATGTATTAAGTATGCACATTGACCCCATTACAGCTATAAAATGTGGCTTTTTTGCAGCAGTTATCTTAAGTATGGGTATTGCGCTTCAACCGAATTGGTACAATAATCAAAAGTAGTAAATATGTCGAAAAAACAACACATCACCCACAAAACTAGGCACCGTGTAACAATTTTAGTGTTGCTAATTGCTTCTGCATTTAGCTTTTTATTTACTGCAAACGCCTATGTTGGCAACAGTAAGCAGTCTAAACATTTATACGACAACCTAGCTGCTACAGACGCAGCCGGCGGCGATGTTGAACAAGCTCTAAAAGATCTACGCGTATATATTTATAGCCATATGAACACGACCATCGGTAGCCCTACGGGCGTTAAACCACCCATACAGCTAAAGGGCACCTACGATAGACTGGTAGCCTCAGAACAAAGCCGTGTTAAATTGGCAAATGACGATTTGTATGCCCGTGCCCAAAAGGAATGTGAGCGGTTAATACCAGATGGATTATCTGGCAGGGGAAGAATAGACTGTATTACAAATTTTGTAAGTACCGGTACAACCAAAGCACAAATAATCCCCGAGGGTTTGTATAAATATGATTTTGTGTCACCGCGCTGGTCGCCAGATGTGGCAGGTATAGGCATGTTAGTCACAGCAGCCTTGGGGTTGGCGCTTTTGTACAATGTGGCCATTTACCGCCGCTTATTATTCCACGGTCGTATAAGTAGTTAAGATTACGCTGCAAAAATAAACGGTACAAAACTTCCGCAAACAAAAAAACTGCGAGCGTCAAGCTCGCAGTTTTTTACCACTTAGTTAGAGCTAACTTAAGGCCTTTTAGTAGGGGTTGGTGCTGTTGTTGCAGGCGTGTTTGTTTGCTGCTGATTACCAGTAGACTGAGTAGTAGAATCTGCCGCAGGAGTGTTAGCTGCTGCTGGATTCTTCTTGTATTCGATGATAGCCTTTACAACTTGGCCATCATTTTTAAGATTTTCCCAGAACTGAACTTCAGAACGGTTAATAACCATCTCGTCTTCGGGGCCGTGAAGTTCGTTACCAAGCTTAGCAAGGCTTACATCGTTAGATGATTGGGTAGCACCTGGCTGAACTTGTTGGTTAACACGTAAGTAATAAATATCAGTAAGTGTCATGAATCTATTATTAAAACTACCAACCTTACCAAAATATACTTGGCCGCCGTTTAAAAACACTGCCTGGTATTTATCTTTATCTAAATACTTAGCTTCACTGTTGCTGCCACTAAATACCAACATGAGTATTAGGCCAATTATCAGTAATGTTCCCGAAAATAAAAGCGTAACGCTCATTATACGGGTCGCATTAAAGCGTGATTTTTTAACTTTGTGAGTTTGACCTACCGTTCCGTTATTTACAGAAATTGTTTCTGTATTTGCCGGACGGGTGCCACGATTAGCGAAATCCATGATTCCCACCTACCTCTTCTAAAATTTAATTTGTCTACAACCGTAAGTGTATCGTACTTATGCCAAAACGTGCAAGCCACTTAAGCTAAAAAATACCACTAAAGATAAAATAAGTGTTGACAAGTAATTCGTATCAGAGGTATGTTAGGGGTACCAACTAATTCTAAGAGGGGAAAGGTGTTTTAACCATATGGCATACAAGCACACTAATTCAAAAGGCGTAACTTACTTCTTAAACTCAAAGGAAGTTACATTGCGCGGCGGCAAACTACAAACTATTTACTACTTTAGTAAAGACGAGCGTCCAGAGGCAGTTAAGGATATTCCTGACGGTTTCATGGTTAACGAGAACCCACGTAACGGTTTCTTGACAGTTAAGCGCAAATAGTAGCTAGCTACAAAACCTAAGACTGCGTACCAAAAGTGCGCAGTCTTTTTGTTTTCAAGTAGGCCCCTAAAGTATACTAGACTTAAGTATGAGTATGATCACAGTAGAAAATCTGGTTAAAATTTATGATGGCAAAAAAGTTGTAAAGGGTGTAAGTTTTAGCGTAGAAAAAGGCGAAATATTTGGTATTTTGGGGCCAAATGGTGCTGGTAAAACGACTACCCTTGAAATGATGGAGGCTTTGCGGGATATTGACGGCGGTAGTGTAGTCATTGATGGCATTAACGTTGAAGGTCATCCGCAAAAAATCCGCAGCATCATAGGCGTACAACCCCAAAGCCCGGCATTCCAAGATAAAACTAAGCTATCTGAACTATTAGAACTTTTTGCTGCAGCTTACGGCGAAAAAGTAAATGCCAAAAAGTTCTTAAAAGAAGTTGATTTGCTAGATAAAGCTGGTGCTTACGTAGAGCAATTATCTGGTGGCCAAAAGCAGCGTTTTAGCATTGCGGCGGCGCTGGTGCACAACCCCAGGGTGTTTTTTATGGACGAGCCGACAACAGGGTTAGACCCGCAGGCGCGCCGTAACTTGTGGGAACTAGTGCAAGACATTAAAAAGCGCGGTATTACCGTTATTATGACCACCCACTACATGGAAGAAGCCGAGCTATTGTGTGACCGTGTGGCGATTATGGATAGTGGCAATATTATTACCATCGACACTCCTAAAAAGCTGGTACGTCAGCTACTAGATAGGGGCTTTAAAAAGACGCAGCATGTCGAACAAGCTAACCTTGAAGATGTGTTTATTGACCTAACAGGAAAGAATTTGCAGGACTAAACATGAAAAAACAATTATTTACTGTTTACGTTTTTGTAAAAATTAGTACCCGGCGCTTTTTTAGGGACCGCTTAGCATTGTTTTTTACCATCATCTTCCCACTAGTATTCTTATTTGTGTTTGGTGCTATTTTTGGCAAAAGTAGTTCGCCGTCGTTTAAGGTAGCTGTATTAAATCAGTCACAAAGCGAATTTAGCAAAGACTTTGTTAAGTCGCTGCAAAGTAGCAGTATTTTTAAGGTAGATACAACAATTTCAACCAGTGACAAGGCAGCCGAAAAAATGAAACGCAGTGAAATAGACGGCACCATTGTACTGCCAGCCAGCTTCGGCGAACTGATAGACGGTGTTCCATCTGGCCAGGCAAGCGTGGTTTATACAGCCAACAGCGAACAAACTGCTGCTACCCTAGTATCTATACTGCAAGGCCAATTTAAACAAATTAACGCCGAACTTGTACCAACCATCGAACCATTTACCGTAATCAGTACTATGAGCAACACATTAAGCCTTAGCCGCTTTGATTACACATTTGCGGGGCTATTAGGTTTCAGTATTTTGGGCTTAGGTATTTTTGGGCCAATTAGCGTTTTCCCCGAACTTAAAAAGCAGGGAATTTTGCGACGCTTGCACACTACACCACTAAAAGTATGGCAATATTTTATGGCCAATGTGTTTACACAGGCAATTGTTGGCCTGGTAACCATGGCAATTTTGTTTGCTGTTGCGCATCTTGTGTTTGATCTGCGCATTGCAGGCAACCCGCTAGAACTAGCTA
>JAYUPU010000075.1:0-2593 GCA_043759925.1 bacterium
ATCTAACTTAATTAGTTAACATAAGTGTAATGAGTAAATCGGACCGCGGTGCTATACAAACATCAACGCTAGTTACTATTACGATGTCGGTGCTATTTATGGGCAGCCTAATTTTTGGTTTAAGTATGTTTGTTGGCAAAAACGATCTGCAAAAAAACCTAGACAAAAAAGTTCAATCCCAGGTAGGTACGGCTGTAAAACAGGCCGAAACAAAACTACAAGCTACCCAGGCTGAACTAGATAAATCGCCCGTAAAAAACTACACTGGCCCTGCAACATTTGGTACAGCCAGCATCGACTACCCAAAAACTTACAGTGCCTATGTAGACGAAACAAGTAGTGGCACAACTGTTGTTAACGCATATTTTATGCCGGGCGTCGTACCTAAAGAAGACCGCACAACAACGTACGCGCTGCGTATGCAGGTGGTGCAAACAAGCTACGATAGTTTAGTAAAAGCATTCGATACTAATTTAAAAGCTGGCAAAGTTACAGTAAAACCATTCAGGGCTGCAAAAGTTAACAGCGTACTTGGTGTGCGTATCGACGGCGAGATTAGTACAGGCAAGCAGGGTAGCCTAATACTTATTCCGCTGCGCGACAAAACTATAAGAATCTGGACCGAAGGCAAAGACTACTTTGCTGACTTTGATAAATATGTTGTGCCAAGCATAAACTTTGTACCTTAAAACCACACAAAACTATAGTAAAAACCACGTCAGCACACTAGCTGTAGTGCTGCTATACTAGCTAATATAAAGGGGTAACAATGGCGGCCAGCATGCACAACAGGCTTAATCAGCATTCGCTATTTTATGCGCTGGCACATGATCTAAAAACACCACTTGTACGTATTGCATATATGGCCGAAGCCGCACAGCAAAATAGTGCAGCAGATATACACGCTGCTGCCCGCCACGCTATAGATATGCTGGATGCCTACACTCTTAGTATTACCAGTAACCAAACTATTCTAGACTTACAGCCAATTAGCCCTAATGCAGTCGTTGCCGATGCTGCCTACAATTTATCCCAGCACGCCAAGCAGTTTGTGTGTAATGTGCACATTGCTGCGCCCAAAAAGCATTCAGCTGTGTTGGCACACCGCCAAGTAATCACAACTGCGCTTATTTTAATGGGTAGGGCATTTATAGAATCCCAGCAGCCAACAGATACGCACGCCAAAAGCATTACCCTAGCTGCATACGCCACCAAAAATGGTGTAGCGCTCGGTGTGTTTGCCCAGATGCCGCAAAAAATTAGTTACCAGTTTGTTGCACAGGCGAAAGCCAATGTTGGCAAGGCACTTAGGCCTTTTGTTGGTATGGCTGCAGGCAGTGCCAGCCAGTTATTTATTGCCGACCAATTAGCGCAGGCTATGCAAACAAACATCCGTTCAGCACGCCGTGGCCAGCTGCAGGGCTTGGCTTTTGATATGCAGCTAACAAACCAGCTAACCTTGGTGTAGTCATGCAAGTATTACTAATAGATTCAGACCCAGTGCTAGCTAGTACAGTTGCTGCATTTATGACGCAGCAAGGTATGGATGTAGCTATAGCTACCAGCGCCCAAGATGCTATATTAGCCTGCGATGCTAAACAGCCAGATGTTGTGGTGTCAGATATGGCATTAACAGGCCACAGTGGTATAGAGTTTTTGCACGAGTTACGCAGCTACCACGATTGGCAAGATATACCGGTAGTTATGTGGGGTATGCAGCATGTTTCAGTACCACAACAGCACGCACTGAAGCAATTGGGTGTAGCCCGCATTCTATACAAGCCAAAAACTACTTTACTGCAACTTTGTAGTTACTTGCACACACTGGCACCCAAATTATTATGAACAAAGTTGTAGATAACATGCTAGTTTTAAAACGCTTAGATTACGGCGAAGCCGACCGTATTATTAGTGTGCTGTCGCAAGCGGGTGGTAAATTTTCATTAATTGCCAAAGGCGTGCGCAAACCAAAAAGTAAGCTAGCTGGCGGCATTGAGCCGTTTTGCATTAACAATGTAACCTACCTACAAAGCCCGCGTGAACTTAAAACACTTGTGTCGGCAAACGTGGTTAGCCAATTTAGGCACATAACCAGCGCCATAGATATTTTAGATACCGGCTACTTGTTGCTGCGCACAATTAACGCCTTTACCGAACACGAATGCGAAGACGGCTACTACACCATCACGGCCGATGCACTGCAGCAGCTAAATAGCGGCAGCGATAGGCATGTAGTCTATGTTTGGTTTATGACGCAGCTACTACAGTTATCTGGTCATGGTATTAACACTCAAGCAGCGGCTGATGGCAGCGCCCTGGTGCAAACTGATACATTTAGGTTTGAACCGGCCTCTATGGCCTTTACGCCGGACGCTGGCGGCGCATATACAGCTAACCATATAAAATTACTACGTGTAGCAGGGGTGTTGCACATCCAAAACTATGTATTGGTGCAAAACGTACAACAACTGGCGGCAGATTTAGCGCCAATGCTTGCAGAAATCGCATCTGCAACTATGCAAAAAGATTTGAAATAGTGCATATAATATGTGCACACTAAATATATTATTGACATAAGCACAATAAAGGTGTA
>JAYUPU010000076.1:0-2550 GCA_043759925.1 bacterium
GTGATATTAACTAAAATTGTATTTGCGAAAGATAATATTTCGGGCAAAGCTGCTGCACTAGCTAATGTACTCGCTGACCTAAAGCCGCTAATTTGGCCACTAGCTACCGTACCTAATTGCGATCCGCTACCACTATAACTCTGCGCCGCACCACGTGTAAATGCAGTAACATCGCCTACGCTAGTGGGGCATGTGCCGCCCGCATTATAAAAGCCAAAGCCAGCCAAAACATCATTATTATAGGTGCGAATATAGGGCCGTTCTAGCGAAGATATTACGCCGTCGCAGCCACCGGCACTGCCAGTTACTGACACTAATACCTTATATAAACCTGCGCCAAACGACATGCTAGCCGTTGTTATATCGGTACTAGTACCATTTTGCAATGTACCGGTAAAAGTCTGGTTTGCTTTTGTATCTATGCTAACAGTCGCCGTATAGTTTACCTGTGGTGCTTGTGCCGGGCCAGTGTGGTTAATTGTTAGTGTTAGGTTGGTTGAATCACCGGCAGATATTGAAGGGCTATTTATGCTACATGTAACTATAGGGTCGGGCAATTTTACTGTTAGCGTACCGCTGCAGACAATATTTGCAGTTGCCCAGCTGGATGTTGCCTGCACCGCCACATTTACTGTGTAGGTACCAGCTGCGTTAATCGTGCGTGTGCTACCTATAAGCGTTGTTGAGGCGCCGTTAGCAACACTCCCCGAAACACTATCTGCTGTTTGCCCCTGCACTGTTATTGATCCGGCCAGATTTACAGTAGGTGCGCCTGCAGGGCCACTATGTGTAACAACTGTGCGCGGCGTGTAGGCATCACCAACACTTATGATGCTATTGGCAACTGTACACGACACCTGCGGCGTGGGCTTAGTAACATTTACCTTTACGCTAACAACCGGTAAACCAACACTTATACATGCACCATAATCTGTGCCGCTAGTTGGTGTGCGTGGGTTTATATCACCAGCGTTGGTTACACAACGGAATACGGTAACTAATTTACCAAATTTATTTCGGTTTTGTAAAATGTTAATGCGTTTTTCTTGCAGCGATACAGTTACAGTTGTGTCTGTAATAAATGTGCCTGGTAGAGTATATATAAAAGTTTTTGATGCAATGCTGTAACTACCAGTTGACGCGCCGTAAGAGTTACTAATTGTCGAACCTGTTAAACCCAGGTCAGACGGCGTGGTGTCAATAATACCGTTGTTTGTGGTTGTTAGTCCACCCATACGGCTACTATCGCAAACAATAACTGCTGTGTTGTACTGCAAATTTATACTGGGGGTGCCGTAAGCAACACTTGTCACTGTAGTTGTAGGTTGCCCTGCTAGTGACAGCCAGCCTACTTGGGCAGATGCGCCGTCAGTGTAACCGCAATTCAATAAATAGGTTTCTATGTCGGTTGGCATTACGCCTGCTGGAATATTATCTACAACTGGTGCTGCATTAGCAATACTGCTGCGCAACAGCACAAAGCCTGTCCAGCATATGCTAATAATGATTAGGCACTTCACTGTTAGTTGGGCTTTTTGCCAATACGCTATCATTGGGCGGTTCCCCAGGCATTTTTCTTTAGCTGCTGTGACTGCTGTTCTAAAAATTCAACATCTGCCTTCAGGCCATCCATACTGCGGGCTGACTGGCCAATAGTAGGATCGTAACCAACTTTAGGGTCATAAACATTAACTAGAGCGTTGTATGTTTTGCGGGCATTTGCTGTGTCGCTTATATATATGTAATACCTAAGCTTAATGTAAAGCAGCGATGGGTCACTATCACTACCCTGCACAGCATTAATCTTATCTACTGCGGCAGCAAGCCCGCTTGGGGCCTGGGCATCTAGCTGGGCAAGTGATTCTAGAATTAATTGGCTGTTTGCACCTAGCTGCGATGTAGTTGGGTTTTGCTGTAAACCGTTACGCACATTTAAGCGTACTATTGTAACTACGGCTACCAATATAAATATTATTGTAAGTGCTATAAGTAGATTTTTTTGGTAGGTAGAGGCAGGTTTATTTATAGTAACCGGGAGTTGTTGTAGTGTGGCTGGGCTATGTTTGTGTGCTAACTTGCCATCGGCATGCACAATATGTTGCACATGATTACTGTGTTGTTTATGCCGCTTTAGTGTCCGCCCCCTCATACTGCTTATGATAACAGATTATTACAGCCCAGGTGGCAGACTTATCACAGAATCATATTGACCCAATGTAGTAACAGATGGGGCTGGTATACCTAATAATGATTCGGGCAAGAAGTTAAATACTTCGGCAATGTTTGCACTTGTACCTAGTTCACCAGCAAGGGCACTGCGTAAGCTACCGCCGCCGCGCAAAAAGTTTATACGCACTGCGCTAAACGACCCATTAACCGTAAGCTTGTTTGTTATACATGGTCCGGTTAGCGTTGCAGCGGATGGTGCTGTCCCTGCATCTGCACAGGTAAATATACGGCCACCGTCAGCTGGCGTGCCCAAGGTTGTAGCTGGGTTACGCGGCATTGCAACGTATACGCCGTCAAGCCGTGTAACGCCTGGGGTTATAT
>JAYUPU010000077.1:0-6319 GCA_043759925.1 bacterium
ACTTCGGCACCATATTCTATGCCTCCGTACGGAGCCACGTTAAGATAAGCATTTAAAATTTCTTTTTTACTATAACTACGCTCAGTTTCTACAGAAAGTATAAGTTCGCGTATTTTACGGTTAATAGTACTTTGGTTTTCAAAGCCATCTGTAGTTAATTTAACAAGTTGCTGAGTAATAGTACTACCACCCTGGGTACTTCCGCCCGTAGCGTTATTATATGTTGCCCTAACAATGCCCCTAGTATCAAATCCTCCGTGCTTAAAAAAGTCACGGTCTTCTATAGCAATGGTGGCATCTTTCATATAATCATTAATACTATCGTACGGCACTGGCACGCGCTTAACGGCGTCGTAATCTTCCCATAGCAGGGTTTGGCCAGTACGGTCGTAATAACGTACGCTACCGCCCTTATTGCTACCAGATATATCGCGCAGGTCAGGTAAATCTTTCCTAAAATAGGCAAAAAGCGCCATTAGGCTAAAAAAGCCAACAATTAGTGCAACACCGGCGATTTTAAGTGAAAGTATAAGTCCATCACGACTAAACCAAAAAGCAACTACGCGTCTAGGTTTAAGGCGCCATAAAATACGCTTCGTGCGTGATTTCGGTAAGCCTCTTAAGCGTTTAGCTTTGCGGGCAAGCTTTGCTTCGCGGCGCACTATACTTTTTTCGGTCATGGTACGTTGGATCTTTACTGTTGATCCAGATTTAGTAACAAATTTATTACCACTAACTCGCCGGCGACGGATTGGAGTAACTGTATCTTTAGATTGTGGTTTTTCTGTCATAGTAAATTGTCTGTTATACTCTCCAAATTGTAACCACCACATTATAGCAAGTTTGCCTGCACATACGCTAATTTGTATACTTAGATATATGACATTATCAGAAGAGCTAGTTTGGCGCGGTTTCGTTAATCAATATACATTTAGTGATCTTAAAGATCTGGATGATAAAACACATACTTTCTATCATGGTTTTGATGCCAGTGCAGATAGCCAAACAATTGGTAATTTGGCTGCCATGATGTTCGACAAAGTATTTATGCGCCATGGTTATAAGGCTATTTTGTTAGCTGGCGGCGCTACAAGCCTTATTGGTGACCCGGGCGGTAAAGATAAAGAGCGTGTGTTGCAAACCGATGAAACAATAGCAAAAAACATATCTGCAGCCGAAAAGCAACTTAAACAAGTACTTGGCGATAATGATTTTACGCTAGTTAATAATCTTGACTGGACAAAAGACTTAAAAGTTTTAGATTTTTTGCGTGATATTGGAAAGCACTTTAGTATGACACCGCTAGTGCAGCGTGATTACATAGCCCAGCGTATTGGCGAAGGCGGCTCAGGCATTAGTTTTACTGAATTCAGCTACACGCTGCTGCAGGGTATGGATTTTTTGCACTTATATGATAAATACGGTGTTACGTTGCAACTTGGTGGTTCCGATCAATGGGGTAATTGCTTAAGTGGTGTTGATCTTGTTCGTAAAGCGCGTGGTGCCGAGGTTCACACTATTACTTTGCAACTTATGATAAATAAAGCCACAGGCGTTAAATTTGGTAAAAGTGAAGACGGTGCGGTGTGGCTAGACCCAGTTAAAACAAGCCCATATGTGTTTTATCAGTTTTGGATAAATACCGATGATCAAAGTGCCGAAGATTATCTTAAAATTTTTACAGACCTAGATAAAGACACAATTGACGATATTATGGATGCACATGCCGAAGCCTTAAGTAATCGTTTAGCTCAAAAGCGGCTAGCATACGAAGTTACAGCGCTTGTGCACGGCAAACAAATTGCCGAATCAGTTCAGCGTGCAAGTGAAGTTTTGTTTGGTGGCAACAGCTACTCAGACCTTACCGTTGGCGATTTTGCCGTTTTAAAAAGCGAACTTATCTATGCAGAAGGTTCAGAGCAGTCATTAGTAGAAATATTGGTTGCTAATGGGCTAGCAAAATCTAAAACCGAGGCCAGGCAGTTTTTAGAATCTAGCGCTATATATATAAATGGTCAACAGATACCACTTAATAAAACAAGCATTGATAGCAGCGACGCAATCCACGGCTATGTTATTATTAGGCGCGGTAAAAACCAACAGATGATGTATAAAATAAATCAATAGTAAATTCAGGGGACCATATGTCAAAAACCAAAGCCGATCAATATAACGACCCAACACATAATTATTTGCGCTACTGGGATGGCCGAGACTACGAACACGCTGCCGAAGAAGTTGCAATCCGCCGTATGTTAAAAAACCGAACCTTCAAACATGCCGTTGATGTTGGCGGAGGTTACGGCCGTATTTGCCCAATCCTGAAAGATTATTCAGATCAAGTAACATTGGCGGAGCCTAGCCAGCAACAGTTAGATATTGGCAAAGACTTTTTAAAGGGCAAAAAGGGTATTGATATGGTACTGGCCCAGGCAGCAGAATTACCTTTCAAAGACGCTAGCATTGATTTAGTTACGGTTTTCCGCGTTATCCACCACATTCCTGACCCTGAGGAAGAATTTGCCGAAATTGCCCGCGTGTTACAGCCGAACGGTTACCTACTAATAGAATTTGCTAACTATGCAAATGCAAAAAACCGCATCAAGTACACAGCTAAACTAAAGCGTTTGCCACATGAACCGATAGATATTCGTACTAAAGAAAGCAATATACCGTTTGTAAACCACAACCCGCATACCGTGCGTAAGCAACTGGCACATGCTGGCCTACAGGTTGAAAAAGTACTGTCTGTATCTAACCTTCGTTCGCCGCGCCTTAAAAAGTTATTTAGTAAAAAAATGTTAGTAAAGCTAGAAAAATCTATGCAAGTGCCACTTGCCCATACTTATTTTGGCCCAAGTACGGTGTATCTACTGCGTAAGCGTGTGTAGTACACTGCATTAGTGAGCACGCCACTAAGATATATAAAAGGGGTAGGTGAAGCGCAGGAGCGCTTGTTTGCAGTGCTCGGTGTGACTACTGTTGAAGAACTTGTTGCATATGTGCCAAGAGCGTATACAGATTATTCGGTGTTGCAAAAAATTGCCAATTTAAGGCCGGGTAATGTCACCTTGCAAGTTACGTTTAGCAACGTAGTTGCACGCTATGTGCGGCGCGGCCTGCACATCACCGAAGCGCTAGCTAGTGATGATACGGGCAGTGTTAGGGTAGTATGGTTTAACCAGCCTTTCCGTAAAACGTCATTAGTTGACGGCGCGCAGTATTATTTAAGTGGCGAATTTGGCCTAAGCCGCCAGCGTATGAGTATTGTTAGCCCAATTGTAGAACGGGCAGACAACTTGCCACTGCATACTGCAAGGATTGTACCAATCTACCGTGAGACTAAAGGCTTAAATTCTACAGCTATACGCAAAGCAGTTAACGGGGCGTTTTTACAGGCCCAGCGTGTGTCCGAGACGCTGCCAGGTTGGCTTTTGGAAAATTACGATCTTATTCCGCGCCACGAGGCATTATATGCCATGCACTTTCCAGATAATGCCGCCGACTTGCAGCAGGCTAGGCACCGCCTTGGGTTTGAAGAAATTTTTAGGCTAGCATTGGCCAGTATGCTAAATAAACAGGAATTTGCTAAGCAAAATGCCTTAGCAGTACCTTTTGACGTAGATTTCGCAAAAAAGTGCGTTAGCCATATAGGTTTTACCTTAACTGACGACCAAAAAAAGGTGCTGTGGCGTGTTTTTCAAGATATGGAACGGACTAACCCAATGAACCGCCTTATTGAAGGTGATGTTGGATCTGGCAAAACAATAGTTGCTGCACTAGCGGGGCTAATGGCTATACGCGCTGGCTATCAAGTAGCTTATATGGCCCCAACCGAGATTTTGGCTCGTCAGCACGCCCAAGGTTTGCAACAAGTATTGCAGCCACTGGGATACGTCGATAGTGTCGTACTATTAACGGGTTCTTTAAAGCCTACCCAAAAAAAGCTGGCACATATGGCGCTAAAAACAGGCAAAGCATCGCTAGTCGTTGGTACGCACGCCCTTATTACAGATGGTGTTGCTATGCAAAACTTAGGGCTGGTTATTGTAGATGAACAGCACCGTTTTGGTGTTGAACAACGCAAAAAACTGCAAAGCAAAGCTAAAAGTATGCCCCATGTACTGCACATGACAGCCACGCCTATCCCGCGTACCTTGGCGCTAACGCTGTACGGCGAACTAGATATATCTATAATTGCTGCATTGCCTGCAGGCCGCTTGCCAATAATGACACAAATTGTTAGCCCAAATTCACGCACTGCTATGTATAAGCACGTGTTAGAACGTATAAATCTTAACGAACAGGTTTTTGTTGTGTGCCCATTAATTAGCGAAAGTGACCTGCTAAAGGCACCGTCAGCCGAAAATATTTACGAAAAGCTAAAAAAACAGTTTACAAAACATAAAGTTGGCCTATTACACGGCAAGCTAAAACCAGATCAAAAAGAAGCTATAATGCAGCAATTTGTTGACGGCAAGCTAGATATTATGGTAGCTACAACAGTGATTGAAGTAGGCGTAAACGTACCCAATGCGACAATTATGATAATAGAGGGAGCCGACAGGTTTGGTTTGGCACAAATGCACCAATTACGAGGCCGGATTGGTAGGTCACATCAACAGGGTTACTGCTATGTGATACCAAGTGATTCCAAGGCACCAAGTGCGCGGCTTAGGGCATTTGCCAGCACAAACAATGGCTTTAAACTGTCTGAACTAGATTTAGAACTACGCGGGCCCGGCGCACTATACGGCACCATGCAATCTGGTGCACTAGACCTACGTGTTGCTAAACTAACTGATACAAAGCTAATTTCAGCAGCCCGTTCGGGCGCTGCCGAATTTATAGATAGAGGCGAAGATCTGCTACACTACCCTGTAGTGGCCGAACACGTATCACGCATACGTACAATTACAAACCTAAATTAAAAACTTCAAATGTATTCTGGAACAACATTTACCAATAAGTCTGGTGCTATACTGGGTGCTCATCAAAAAGTTGATCGCACCGCTTATAAGCATTTACTTAAAATTGCCCCAACTATCCAGGGTTTTCCTAGCCTGAAACAGCTGCTGCACTTCGAAGGTAAAAATGGCCCTGACGGCATTAAACGCAAAAGCCCGGCACGTGATGAACCATGGCATTTTTACAACCCCTTTGACGATGACGATACAGAGCTTATTGGTTATATAACTAGGCATTATGATGAGCTTGTGGCCGAGCTTAAAAAAGGCAATATGGAACGTGCAGCATTTAACGCAGCATGGCTAGCACACTCTATTGTTGATGGTTTAACGCCGGCACATCATTTTCCGTATGAAGAAAAGTTATCTGAACTAAGGGGTGCGGGTTTAGATAGCCGCACTACCATTAAAGATAAGCTGATTATTCAAGGCGATACAATGAGTGATTCTATCCGAAAAAACTGGGCTATGTGGGGCAGTGGGGGTGTACTAAGCATGCATGTTATGTTCGAAATGGGTGTGGCTATAATGCTAGCACCGCTGCAGTTCCCTAAGGCAGTGCCGTCTGATGCAAACCTAGATAAGGTTAAACAGATTGGCTATGTACAGTGGTTTGAACGTAGTGCCCGCGAAATTGCGCTGCTTGATATGTATGATAGTTTTTACGACAAAGGTTGGAATGTTAAAATGGCCCGCCAGGTGCGTAATCACCTGGGACCTATTATGATAAAAACAGTTTGCATAGCCTGGTTTAGTGCCGCCCGTGACGCCGGCCTACTAAAGGGCAAAAAGTAATGCGCATTGTTGCTGGCCAGTTGCGCGGCAGGGTACTAGACGACCCAAAAAGCCACCGTACACACCCTATGAGTGAGAAGATCCGCGGCGCACTATTTAATGTGTTAGGCGAACTTGGCGGCCTAACTGTGTTTGACCCTTTCACTGGTAGCGGCGCAGTAGCTATAGAGGCTATTAGTCGTGGTGCAGCCCATGTTATGGCTATTGATCTAGACCTAGATGCTTATAAATGTGCTGTTGGTAATGTTGCAAGCCTTAAACTAACAGATAGAATTACCGTACTACGTACCAATGCTAAATCGTGGAGCAATGGTAATTTGGATAAAACTTTCGATATTGTTATTGCCGACCCACCGTTTGATACCGTAAACGATGTATTACTAGAGAAAATGGCCCGCCATGTAAAGCCCGAAGGCTTGTTTGTTATATCTATACCTAGTGATTATGTGGCCCGTAAAAACCCCAGCCTACAGGTGCTGGACACTAAAAATTATGGCGACGCTACCCTTGTTTTTTACCGTAAAATAAGCTAAAATACCCTAGTTATTAACAATTTA
>JAYUPU010000078.1:0-2539 GCA_043759925.1 bacterium
GCCTACGGGCTGACCATGAATTATTTGACCTAGTACTTTCGTTTTTGGGATTTGCAGTGTCGCCTAGTTTGCTATTTAAATATTTGTGTCTATTTGTAAGTATGCGACCCGTGCGTGTGCGCTGGGGGTCGGCTTTATCCATGTAGCCTTTAACTTCTTTGTAATGTTGTTTGCGGGTGCCCGAAAAAGTATCTGCCTTGCCCTTTATGGTGCCAGTAACAGTGGCTAAAAACCCACCCGCAAGCTTAAACGAAAACGGTATAAGCACCATAGGTACAATAAGTATAATAAATGCAACAAGTGCACCAATAATACCTGCCAATGTTGCGCCGTCGGTCGGATTATTATAAGACAGCGCTGCCAGGATTATGGAACACGAAAATATTAAAGTTATTATCGGATAAACCATAAGTGTAGACATAAGTAGGCTCCACCACTTTTTAAAATATTTTTCGGTGCTTGGTAGTGCAAATAATGCGAATGCTACAGGTGCAGTAACAATAAGTAATAATATTATGCCCTGCCTAATAATTAGTGTTGCGAAAATGGCAAGCGTTACAAGTACGGCCGGCAGTATTACAAAAATTAATATAAAGTGCAAAAATGGCACTAGTGCACCGGACCTTGCTTCAGACGCACTAGCAGGTGACTTAATTGCAGTCCAAATACTTACTGTGATTACACCCAAGACGGCAGTAATAACTATCGCAATTATTGCACCTATTGAGTTATCGTTACCAGTATTCTCAAACTTTCTAAATACCGTCTCTTTAAAGGGACCCAGTATAAGATTACCAATACCGCTACCCAGTACATTAAATATGTCTATCATTACGGCAACTAAATAAATAGATATATTAATAAATATTGCAGCCGCAAGTAGCCGTGGCATAATTTTTTTGGCAGTATAGGCATCAATCATTCCGCCGCCTATAGACTGGCTAAATACCACCGCCAAAAGTGCAAAAATTATTATAATATTTGCAATACTGCGCATGGCTGACCAAACTTTAAAAATTGGGTTTTCTGGACTAGCTTCTGTATTAACGGGTGCAGTTTTTAGGTATGGTTCTATAAAATTAGTAAAAACTCCTTGAGTAACGCCTGCCAGCCCGTTAATAATACCGCAGGTTATCCAGCTTAGGCTAAAGCCACTTGTTTCACATGACGGTTCCGTTTCGGTCCCGCCAGCGGATTCCGGTATTAGCGCCTGGCTTTCCGGTACCGCACTATTAGTTGGCCCACCGGCCACAACGTCCGTTGATTTGCCGTCTGAAGATTTAATAGTCAAATCTTTTGTGCCGGCAGCTACGGCTAAAGCTTGGTCGGGTGTCATGCCACTTATGCTGTAATCGCCATTGCATCCGTCATTTATGTACTTATTATTGCAATAGCTGAATGTAAACTGCGTTAAGAATTTATTAGAATCCGTTGCAGTATATGCTTCAGGGAAAGCAGGAATTATTTTTTTGCCATCCGGGCTAATAATAAAGACAATATTAAAGTTTTGTTTATTAGTTAAGACATCGCTTACATAGGCCCCAGTACCTTCCCCGCCGTCACCACTACAAAACCAAATAACACCCTTGTTATCACTGTTTTTATTACCTAAATGTAGGTTGTTGTTATCGCCGTCACATTCAACATCTTTTATTAAATCTTCTTCAAAACCAAGTGTGTATTCGGCCTTAGCAAAAAACTTATCTATACCACCGGCATCTATTTTTTTAAAGCTATTCCAAATTGAATCCGGGGTTGCTAAGCCTGCACCAGGCACAGCGCCCCAGTCTAGTCTATCTATACGTGTTTCGTCTTTTGATTTATCGGCTGTAGAATCAGGCATCTCATAATGTAGGGTTTCTATACCCCCAGGGCCAGTCATTTCTAATAGTACTAAACTCAAAAGTGTGCGGTCTAAGTTTAGTTTTATAGTCTGGTCAACAAAAGGCGCAAACTCTGTTTGGTCAGTTCGTATATATTTGCTGTCTAGATCTGCTGGCTGGGTACAGTTGCCATTAGGTGTATAAGATATTTTTAATAAAAATCTAGAAACGATATCTATTTTTAGCCAACTATCTGGCTTCCAGTGATCGCCGCCCGTCCCTGTGTTTTTAGGTATACAAAGTGTGTTTAAGCCCTTTTCGGCATATGCTTCTTTTGTATTTACAAAAAGCATAGAAAGTACAGACGTTAATACAAGCACTAAGACTAGCAATATCTTGATCTTTAATATGTAAGCAGTGCTTTTTTTATTCATAACCTTTAAGTAACTATAACATTATTCGCCCGGCCGTAGAAGGATTTTAACCATATTTGTTACCCTGTCAAAAAAGAATTATGTTATGCTTTAACCAAGAAGGTATCGCAACAAATATGAAACATATTATAAGACTATTTTTGCTTACAGTACTATCGGCTGGAGCGTTTGCCATAGGCGCCTCGAAGCCCGTGGCTGCAGCAACGTACAGCCCTGGTTGTTACATCACGTTTGCTGGGGCTACTACATATACCCCAGCCACCTGCCCAGTTAGTAACAGTG
>JAYUPU010000079.1:0-6294 GCA_043759925.1 bacterium
GCCTTTGGCTACATAAGGTACGGTTTGGCCGCTGGCTGTTATTATAACCTCTGACTTTTGGATGCTAGCTGGTGCCATTTGGCTGGCTACAAAGCGTTGCCAGATAAGTTTGTACAGTTTTACTTGCCCAGCGTCATCGCCGCGTTCTAGGGCGCTTATATCTGTGGGGCGTATGGCCTCGTGGGCTTCTTGGGCACTAGCGTTTTTAGTTTTAAATTGCCTAACCTGGTGGTAGTTAGCGCCAAATTGCTTGGTAATGTAGTTTGTGGCTGCACCAATAGCCTGGCCGGATAGGTTTGTGCTGTCGGTACGCATATAGGTAATATGGCCATTTTCATATAACCGCTGGGCTAATGTCATGGTTTGGCGCACGCCGTAACCTAGGCGGCGGGATGCTTCTTGCTGAAGGGTGCTGGTTGTAAACGGTGCGCCAGGGCTTTTGCTACCCGGCTTTTGGTCGATGGCGCTAACAGTAAAATTGGTATCTTTGCTGTTTTGCAGTACGCTTAAGGCCTTTTCGTAGGTATCTGGGCGCTCGGCACGCTCGGCAGCCAACGTGTGGCCACCTGTGGTTGCAAAGTCGCCAGTAATCTTAAAAGAGCTTTCGGCCTCGAAGGCTTTAATTTCACGCTCGCGCTCTACAATTATACGCACCGCAACACTTTGTACGCGCCCGGCGCTAAGGCCTGGGCGTACCTTGCTCCATAATACTGGGCTTAGTTCATAACCAACAAGTCTGTCTAGTACGCGGCGGGCTTGTTGGGCATCAACTAAGTGTAGGTCTACTGTGCGGGGTGTTTTAATAGCTTCTAAAATAGCGTCTTTGGTAATTTCGTGGAAAACAATACGCTTAGTAGTTTTTGGGTCTAGTTTTAGAGCTTCGCATAGATGCCAAGATATGGCCTCCCCTTCGCGGTCTTCATCACTTGCTAGCCAAACTGTAGCGCCTTTTGATTGCTTTTTAAGCTCGGCAACAACCTTCTTTTTATCTGTTGGTACTTCATATGTAGGTGCAAAACCGTTCTCCATGTCTATGCTCATGCCCTTTTTTGGCAAATCACGAATATGGCCAAAGCTACTTAGTACCGTGTAGTCTTTGCCTAGATATTTTTCGATTGTTCGTGCCTTGGCTGGGCTTTCGACAATCACTAAGTTTTTTGCTGCCATATGTAATTAACCTTAAGCTTACCACGCTAATGTAGCTAGTTCATAGCAATTTTCGTCCATATATCGTCATTGTATTACTGAAAATTCGCCTTTTTTCGTCAACGTAGCCCTAAGGCTATGCCTCCGAAAATATACAAATTTTCAACTGCACAACGCGCAATATCTGACTCGAAAATGGATATGAACTAGCTACAATGCAAGTTCATAGCTTGCAACCGATACCTTAACAGGTGGTTGTGTATAAATGCAAGTTAACTACTTTGGAACGTCTAATTTTATGACCAGTCGGTGTGTCTTTTGATAACTCTTATTCTATCTTTTCTTTGCTGAATAGCTATGGGCATATACCGCAGATTAAATAGATTCATAAGTTCAAAGCTTACAGTCATGCCTGCTGCAAATATGCCTACACAAAAGGCGCTGTCGCCCAAAAAAGTTCCCAGGCTGTGCCCGGCACAAGCCTAAAGGCCTTCAACTATATTAAAGCAGTTGCCAGTTGTTGCCGGCCAAGGCGCGTATGTGGCCGTTAATCTCTAGCATTGTTAGGGCTTGGGCAAATTGTTGTTCGGTTAGGCCAGCCCCAGCATATATGTCGTCGCCGCTGTTAACGCCAGCTTGCATAAGGGTTAACACCTGCATTTGCTGCGGTGTGGCGCCAAAAAAGGATTGTTGCTTAGGCTGACTAGCGTCTACTCCTAATATATCTAGTACATCTTGGGCGCAAGTAATAACATGGGCGCCGTTTTTTAGCAGCGCATTTGTACCCTGGCTGGTTGTACTGTTGATTGGCCCAGGTATGGCGCAAACTGGTAAACCAAGGTCTAGCGCAAAATCTGCGGTGTGCAGGCTGCCACTTTTTAATGCGGCCTCAGATATAATAACGGCGTCTGCGAATGCTGCCACAATACGGTTACGGGCTATAAAGTTAGATTTGTAGGCAGTTACGCCGGCTGCGTATTCGCTGACCAGTGACCCGCCTTGGGCTATAATTTGCTGTGCTAAGTTTGCATGAGATGCTGGGTAAACGCTATCAAGCCCGCTGCCCAATACAGCAATGGTTTGGCCACCGGCTTCTACAACTGCGCGCTGGGCCGTGGCATCTACACCAAGTGCTAAACCACTAATTACCACTACCCCTGCTTTAGTTAGGTCGGTGGCTAGTTTTGCAGTTATAGCCTGGCCATACGGCGTAATTTTGCGAGACCCTACAATTGCCACACTTGGCCGCTGCAAAAGGTCGCTTGGGTTGGCGCCAATATAGTAAAGTGTCTGGGGTGCATCGTGCAGCTGGCCCAGCTTACTGCCAGCTATTCCATCAAGCTTATGTTTGTGTATACTATTGTTGCTATTCATTCAAATACATATTCTACTATTGACATAATGAAACATTTTTGCTACAATTGCAACCTGTTAAGTACATTTATTGTACTTCCCATGTACCTTTTACCCAAAATTGACATCCTGTAGCCTTAAAACTGCAGTGACGTTAGGTTGTTTTAGAGCGTGTTTGGCTAGCAGGTAGCCGTTGTTACCCTCCACGTTTTACTGATGCTTCAAACGCTGCTACACTCTGTTGTAGTGCCGTTCTAAAACATACTAACCCCTTTAACCCCGCACCATCCACTCGTTTTATTTGAGGTTTAGGTATGCGATGCGGAACCCTATGAGTGGGCTTTTAAACATCTTTTGCGAGTTTGTTTAAAAGAGGCCTTCAAGGTGGGTTGAAGGGTGTTTTAAAGGCTTAAAACTACGGTTTAAGCCCAAAAAGAGCTTCTAGCGGTGCCCACCCCCTCTAGAAGCTCTTTTTGTTTTGTATAAAATATGGTTATAATATTTATTAGTTTTTAGGGCCATGTGGCTTTAAGAAAGACAGCGGCATTCTGCTGCTTAAAAATTCAGTCATAGATAGATACTTAACCGCGGGCTAAAGCCGCCAAACACTAGGCAATCATCAACAACAAGAACACTGACAAGCCCACCGTCAATCATGACCAGCCTGCTAGCTAAGCACCTTGACCCCTTAGGAGGTCTTTTGGCTAACCGCCCGCCCCGTACTATCTATGACTTTCTAACAGACTTCTTATTGTTTTTTAAGACGTGTGCAAGAAAGTATAAGCAATTTTGGTGTGCTACAATTGCAAAACATATGGATAAATCTAAACCATGGCATAACCCACCAGATAACCCCGACTATTACGAATGGCTACGCAACAAAAACGTTAATAAGCCCTTGCGGTTTGTTGCATCCACGGCCTCGAGTGCGCTTATGCAAGTATTACATGGCAGGCTTATTATAGAAGCGCCAAAAGCTACCAAGAACCACCAGGGAAAACTAGTATTTGACTCTGTACATAGATCCGGCTGGGATATACCTGCAACGGTTGCGGCAATTGCCCGCGCTGGGTTTGAACGCCCCCGCCCGATATCTAAAAAAGAAAACTTCCCGAACGGGCCAGTAGCTTGGCTTATGCATAACCTAGGCACGGGCGCAGTAAACCGCGTCCGACCCAGCATGCGAGGTGTACAAAAAGCCTTTGGCCAATTTATACAAAACGGCGAAGTTGTTATGGTTTTTGACGAGAGCAAAAGAATACGCCAAAATGCCAGAATGGTGCACCCACTTGCCGGCACAGCTATCTTACTTGCTGCACAAGAAGGCGCCAGTGTTGTTGGTATGGGCATAGCTGGCCTGGCTGCAGAAGATAAAAAGCGCCCAATAGGCTTTGGATTGCCGACAGTAATTACATTTACTGAACCATTAGAAGTGCCGTATGCAGATGGTAGCCGCCGGGCGCCGTTAGTGGCCGTACGCCAACTTACACCAGTACTACACGATATGATGCAGGCCGCCCAAGACCGTGCCTACCAGATACGCGACGCCCACCTATAGGATATGTACATATTTAAGGTTATATGATATAATATAAAACTTATGTCACAACACACAGATTTTATGGGCGCTGAAAGCATGCCAGCTGGTACATACGCGGGTATGCACGTATATGATGCCTACTACGCCGGTATTGCAAACGCAGACGAGTTGTTTGACCCTATGTTTGAAGACGAATACGCCTACGAGGGCCCTATATTAACAGAGTGGGATGTCCAGTTTGATAAAAAAGTAAAACAAATGTGTAAAGATGGCGGCCCTATTACTAGGCAGCGCGAAGAAGAGCTTGCCGAACTAATTAAAGGTGGCAGCAAAGAGGCCGAACATGAACTTGTAATTGCACACATGCCGTTTGCTGCATGGTATGTGCGTGAATCTATGGGTTTCCATAAAAAACATAACCAACAGCACGGCAGCAGGCCAAGGACATTCAAGCACGGTGGTGGCCTAATACAAGGCTTGGCTGGTGCCCCACTTGATTACGCAGATAGGCTGCAAGTTGCGCACGAAGTAATGCTAGTAACAGCCGAACGGTATACAGATGCAAAAATTAAATTTATAACTAGGGCTGGCTGGAACATAGAAAAAATACTAAAGCGGACAGTTGACGATACTTCAACCATGCATAAAGTACCAACAAGCATGCAAAAACAAATTAAATCGTTAGGAGCTTGTTTATATAGGCTAGCCAAAACCGAAGATTTACCAACCGATATTGAACTAATTTTGGGTTCAGATATGAGTTCAGGTCTAGACAAAGTAATAAATACCGACGCCCGTATGCAGCATATATCGTACGAAGTAATTCAAGCATTTTTTGTAGATAAAGAAACGGCTGCCAGCGAATCTATCCTAGATAGAGTAGACCCTAATGAAGCAATGGATGCCATGCAACCTGAAGATTATTGTAACGACGACGACGAATATGATTATCAGACAAGTTTATGCACAGATGAAGCTATCAAAGATGCCCTATTGCGCTTAAAAGACAAGCGTGACTTAGGTATACTGATAACAAGGTTCGGGCTTAACGGTGATGATCCTAAGACTCTTGATCAAGTTGGCCAAGAATTTGGCCTGAATAGAGAGCGTGTTAGACAGATTGAAGCCAGAACATTGGCAAGTTTAAGGCACCCATACCCTAGCTCTAAATTGTATGAACTAGCTAAACTCGGCAATAAAGACGATGACATGTGTACGTTTACAGGCTTGCGCAGCGGTATACCAATCACAGAAGAAGAACTTCAAAGCCTGGGCGTAAAGCCAGTTATAAGATACAAAAAAGACAAAACTAAGCGTACTCGCAGAAGCAACCTGCCAGTAAAAAAATACGAAGACGAATTTTAGTTTTTAAAGCAATACTGGGCGGGTTTCGGCAAACAGCTCGCCGCTAGCAGTGCGGTCGGCAATAATACTAGCTACCTCTTTGATAATAAGCGGTAGCTGTTTTTGTTGGGCGCCTGCAAATGTGCCTAGTACAAAGTCGGCAGCATCTATTTGGGCTGGTGTTTTAGGGCCAATACCTATGCGTATGCGGCTAAAGTTTTGGCCGTATACAGCAATAATAGATTTTATACCGTTGTTGCCTGCACTGCTACCGCCGTTACCGGTGCGAATTTTGCCGAATTCTATATCTAGGTCGTCGTGTACCACTAAAATATCTTTTTGCGAAACCTTATAAAAATGGGCCACTGCCTGCACGGCGTCACCACTTAAGTTCATAAAAGTGGTTGGTTTTACAAATAATACCCTTGTGCTACCAATTACAGTACTGGCAACATGGGCGTGTAGGTCTTTTTTAAGGGCCCAGGGTGCGTCGTACTGCGCTGCTGTGTAATCAATGGCCTCAAAGCCTATATTGTGGCGTGTGCCGCTATATTCGGCTCCAATGTTGCCCAGGCCCGCTACTAGCAATATGTGCTGTGCGCTAACACTGTAAAGTGGTATTTTTGTACCAGATTCGTTTTTTTTGATAAACAATGCCATTATTTTTTGCCTATTTTACGCAACTTACTGTTTTTAAGCTTGATTGGGTTGTAGGTTGGGTTAGGCTTTGCATCTAGCTCGCCAGTTTTTTCGGCATCACGGTCAATAAACCACAACTGCAGCGGCGTACCACTAAAGTCGTAGCTTTCGCGTAGTTCACGTTCTAGGTAGCGGCGGTATGACCAGTGTACAAATTTAGTTTGGCTACCGTATATCCTAAATGCTGGGATCGGATTTTCTTCTTGCACCAT
>JAYUPU010000080.1:0-2528 GCA_043759925.1 bacterium
GTTGCGGCAGTCTTCCCCTTAGTTGCAACTTTGGCTTTTGGGGTATTGTAGGCTTTAGCAGTGGTAATCTCTACATCTGGTGCGTTTACATGCCCCATGATTACATCGTAAACAAGCTTTTCATATATTAAATCAGATACCTCGGTATAGCGCCCGCCAGTATCTTTAGCTAGCTTGTTCCAAAAAGCGTTGGCGGTTGGTATAAAATCTGCTTTTTCTTGGGTAGCGCGGAACGTTTTACTAGTAAACACCGGCAAAATTTCGACATCTTTAGCCCTAGCATTGGCGGTTACCGTTTTCATTGTTAGGCCAGTGTCTTCTTCTATATCTTTACCCCAAGTATTACTAAACAGCACAATAACGCGCCTACTATCTGGGCGCCAATGCTTTTGGCTTAAGGCTAAGTTAATTGCACTATATGGGCTATCCTGCAGGTCTTCGCCCCCATGTGGTGGATTTTGCGAGTGTGCTGGCCCCCAAGTACTTTTAAAGTAACTATAGTCGCCGTAAACATCTGGGGTTAGGTTGGTTATGGTTTTTGGGAACGATTGTATTACATCTTTAGTACCGTTATAGCTAGAATATTCGGTATATGTAACCAGGCCAGCAAATATTGATGATATTTTACTATTTGCCAGGTATATAAAATTGCGAGATAGGTAGTCTCCTTCGGGGCTAAGGGATAAGGTTTCGTCGCCCGTTCGGTCCATAACAAACATAACGTCTAACTTTTTAGGGTTTTTTATACCATCCCAGTACGCCAGCGGCGAGTTGGCAGATTGGTCTTTAAGCCCAGCCAGCAAAGCTAGCCGGGGTTTTAGGTCAACATAAATTTCGTTGGCAGATTTATCTGTCCAGCCACCGTCATCGCGGTAAATATTGCCGTGCGCTTTGGCATCAAAAATATTTAGTGCACCTATACCGCCACAGACAACATCTAACACTCCGCACCAGCTAGTTGTTTTACTGGTTAAAATATCCGGTACATATGGTTTACGAGGGCCTAATGATCCGGATTCAAGTTGGCTTGCGTCGCCGCGCGTCCAGGGCATAGTAACGTGCTTTTGAAGTGGGTTAAGGCGGCTAGTTTGCAAGTCAAAGCCATTAAACTTTGGGTCGCCGTACATATCTACATGGCCTAAGCGGCTTAACAGTTTATCTTGCCCGCGGTCGTGCATTTTTTGCATAGCCTCGCCCACCACTTGTGCCCCCTGCGAAAACCCGCCAACAACGTTGTACTGGCTTGGACAGCTGGTCATTTGGTCTTGCAAGTAGCCGGCTAGTTCTTCGGCGCCGTCGTTTACACTTTGACGATATTTCCCGCCGTCTATCTCTCCAAATTTGGCATCTAAAGCATTTTTAGATATAAAGCCCTGAGACATTGGACCAAAAGCAGATACCGCACGGTAGCCATTGCCGTTATATTTGCCGGCAATGTCATGCAAACTTACAAACTGCATGGTAAGGGCTGGGAAGTCTGCGTGCACGCGGTCGCCAATGTTTTTAAAGTACTTCATGGATTCACGCTCGCTAGTTACAAAGGCAGGCTCTTTATCGTCGTTTTTGTTGTAGCGATAATCAGTAAACTGTATTCCTTTGTCAGTAGTAAATTCCCAGACAGGAAAATTAACATCCTCACCGTTATGCGGAGTGTAGTTTTGGCTAGACCCGCGCATATATATTACATTTAGGTTCTTGCAGTTAAGGGCCGTTGTTGGTATAGCCATAAGCATGGTCGCAAACAAAAAAGTGGCGCCTAGCGCCACCCTTGTGAATGATTGTGTTATACGTTTCATGGTTGTATGTCTATGCCTATGAAGTCTTGTTTAGCATTAATAGTAATCTTCTTGCCATCTTTAGTACCCTCGATGGTGCAGTACACATTTAAGCCCCCTGGCTGCGGACTACAGATACCAAATCCCATTTCTTGATATTCGGCTTTACTCATTGAATCTCTGTAGGCACTCAACCTAGCCTTCGCCTCATCATTATCCTTAAAATTAGCATCCTTAAGCATCCTGGCCGAAGGGCAATTACTAGTCTCTAGCCCGCAGCGCCATGTGTAGCCAATTTTGTAACCGCCACCCAAGGTTTTATCTAGTTCGCTGGCTAGTGCTTTGTAGGGGCGTATTTTAAACCAGTCACTTGCAAGCACAACGCCGCCAACTATTAAATACAGGCTAACCAAAAAAGATAACACCATTAGTACTGGTTTTAATTTGCTAGGTTTTTTTGCACCATCTTGTTTTGTCATAATTAAAAAACACCACCCTGTTAATTACTGGTTATTTTACACCCGTAAATACAAATTAGCAAATAAAATATTAACTTTTGCAAATAATATACTACTTAACAATACTTATGTGCGCAGAAAGAACATCTTTTATACTATCTAATGTACTGCTTTTATCTTTAGCCTTACTTTTTGCAACAACACATGCAAGATCATACAGCTGTCGGGGTCCCATATCTAGTTTTCTGTTGTTAACGTAACAAAATACCACGGTTGTTGTAACTGCCATTCTTTT
>JAYUPU010000081.1:0-6232 GCA_043759925.1 bacterium
AGGCGTCATATTCTTCTGGGGTTAAAAACTGGCTATAGTTACGAGCCTTATACAAAGGTAACAATTTATGCATGCGCTTATTGTGTAGTGATGGTAGTAGTTCGGCTAAAGTGGCCGGTGCGTGCGTGCGGATGTTTTGTAGTTGGTGCTTTTCTTGCTGGCTCCAAAAGCTTTCGTAAAGCTGGGTGTCAACATCCGTATTTACTAAGTATAGCTGTTCTTGCTGTTCGTCTAATATACCTAGCGCTGCGGCCACGTTTAGCGTAAACTGAGGGTTATTTTTGAGTATACCTAAGTGGTTGTTGATTGTCTGCATATCTATGGCAATACGTTCTTTAGATTCTGTATCCAAAACAACTATTGGGGCTATAGCTGGGCACCTATTGTGCTGTAAGGTTTTAATTGGCAAACGTAAGCCCGGCTCGCCGTGTTTTAGGCGCCAAGCTACTGCTAAATCATCGACGGTCATACCTAAAAACGGTGTCGGGTCACTACGCATATCGTAAACTATTGTGGCATCACGTTTAGGGTGGTCTAACAGTGAGTAAACAATATTGGTTTTAAGCGTTTCGCCCGCATATTTGCCACTAGTATACAAAAACATTTCCTCTAGCTTAATAAACTTAGCAACATCCTTTTTTGCACGCATGTTAAGTAAGTAATCAAACAGTTTTGGTTGGCTGGTTTTCATTAATTTGGCTATAGCGATCGTTGCATCAACATCCGCCAAAGCCGTGTGGGCATTATCATGGTTAATATTGTTGGCTTCTGTCATGCTACCCAGCCGCACCGTGGGGCCGCCTTTGTCATCGAACGGCCAATTTATGCCATCTGGCCGCAGTGCGCGCATCATACGCAGGGCATCCATAATATCCCAGCGGCTACGGCCATCCTTCCACTGCCACTCGTATGGTTCGTAAAAGTTACGGTACATTGTGTAGCGTACGAACTCGTCGTCAAAACGTACGCTATTAAAGCCCACAAAAATAGTATCTGGGGTTGCAATTTTATCCTGAAAATATCGGGTAAATTCGGCTTCAGTGATGCCGTCTTGCAAGGTTTGCTGCGGGCTTATGCCGTGCACCATAACCGCGTATGGGTCTGGCAAAATGTCTGGGCTAAGCTTTATTAAAATATCATCAGGCTCGCCAATTGGCTGCAAATCTAGCGAAGTGCGGCGGCCTGCAAACTGCATTATTCTATCACTGCTAGGCCTAATGCCAGTAGTTTCAGTATCGTAAAAGTAGAATGTTAGAGCCATATGTGCCTAGTCTAGCACACTGATTTGTATACTTAATGTTTCTAGCAGTTAGCAATATTAGAGAAACCCACCGACACACTCCAGCCGCCGATTTTGGATGTTGCAGTGCTACCCATACCGTTACCTAAAGCACCAGTAAGATAGTTACTGCCTGACATATAGACAGTTTTATAGTGAACATTAGTTGTAGCGTTACCAGAAACAAACCCACCCACTATCACGCTTTCGTTACCAGAGTTAGGGGTAACCGCCCAGTATAACCTACTATTAGAGGTATTTGTTGCGTATGCGGCGTTCGCCAATTTTTTGTATTCTACTTTTTAAAAGATCATCGTTTAGCACCGCTTAGTACTCCAGAGTACAAATGCTACCAATGTGTATGCGTTGGCCAGGTATTATCCCTTGCTTGTCTAGGTAGTGCATTATGCCCATCTTTTTCATAATATCGCGCAGGCGTCGCTGGCCTTCTTCGGTATCTGTGTGGGCACGTACTGCAAAGCGCTCAATTTTACGCCCAGATACTTTAAAGCCGTCGTCAACTTTAGTAATTTTGTAGGCACTGTCGTCCTGCATGATGCCAATAACCGGTATTAAATCTACTGGTTCTTTCAGCTTTACATCGCTTACAAGTTTTAGCACATCATACAACAGTTCTTTAGTGTTTAGTCTGCTAATTGCAGATATTGCAAACAACTTAGTACCTTTGGGTATAACTTTTTTTAGTTGCTTTAATTCGTCTGCAATAATCTCTGGATCTAGGCCATCTATCTTTGTTAGCGCAACAACTTGAGGTTTAGTAGAAAGATCAATCTTATATGCACTAAGTTCTTGCATGATAGTTTTGTATGATACAACTACGTCGTTAGCCCAGGCATCTATTAAGTGCACCAGCACTTTTGTGCGCTCTACATGGCGTAAAAATTCATCACCTAAGCCTTTGCCTTCGCTAGCGCCTTCTATTAGCCCAGGGATATCCGCAACAAGTAGCGATGCATCTTTGTTTACTGGCACAATACCAAGGTTAGGTACTAGTGTAGTAAATGGGTAGTCAGCTATTTCGGGGCGGGCGTTGCTTAAACTAGCCAAAAATGTAGATTTGCCAGCATTAGGCAAACCAACTAATCCGACATCGGCTATCATTTTAAGTTCAAGTAAGGCGTCAAATTCCTCGCCCGGTTCGCCCTTTTCGGCAAATTTTGGTGCCTGGCGCGTGCTACTAGTAAAGTGTGCGTTGCCAAAACCACCCTTACCGCCCCTAGCAATTACAACTTGCTGTTGGTCGGTGTTAAGGTCTGCTAATACTGTTGTGCCCGTTTTGTCGTACACTACAGTACCAACCGGTAGCTGAACAATTTGGTCGGCGCCGTTGCGGCCGTGCATATTATTACTTTTGCCTGGCTTACCTGCATCTGCTTCGATTTGACGCTGAAACCTAAATGCAGCAAGTGTGTTTTGGTTACGACTAGCTAGAAGAATGATGTTTCCACCGTTACCACCGTCACCACCATCTGGGCCGCCAAATTCTACGTAGCGTTCACGCCTAAAACCAACAATGCCGTTACCGCCATTGCCAGCTTTAATATGAACCGCCGTTTTATCTATAAACATATATCTACCTTTGTATTAATTATACAATTTTAAGAGGTAGAATACTATTGCTTATGCTAACTTTAGTTTAAGGCTTTTGTTAATTAGCGCGATCTGAGATGAATATCGAGCAACGCAAACGAGCTGCACTACTAAGTGCTGCGAGTGCGGAGCGGAGACATTCGCTCGGAGTTGAGCAATTAACAAAAGCCGCCTAGTAGATGTAATGATATCGAGAAGCTTCTGCGATAGACAACGTTCTTGTTGTGGTTCTATTCCAGTTACCGACGCCGGCGTTCATTTCAGAAAATGTAACCGTATCATTGCCGTTAACTGATTCTACATATGCCACGTGACCCCAGCCAGAAGAGCTAGTCATTACAGCAGCGCCCGTCTGAGGAACTGTGCCTGTTGTCATGCCGAATATATTTTTTGCCCGATAATGCCATGTGCTGGCATTACCAAGTTGAGTAGGCAATGCTCGACCCGTTTGTATTCTGCGATTAGCTACCCACCAAGTGCACCAACCATAATCATAGCCGTTATACCCTCCCCTAGTAGGACCAGTCCACGCAGCATAAGATATAACAACTGGTGGTGGCACAGTACCGTCGCGTACTAAAATACGCTCGCCAACCTTAAGACCAGCAACTTCAGCATCGTTATCTGCTATAACTTGGTCTTTATTGGCGCGGAATTTTGATGATACCGTATCTACCGTATCGCCTGCCTTAACTTCGTACACAATACCCGTTACAGGTGGAATGTATAGCTTTTTGCCTACCGTAAGGCTGTCACCAGTTAGCCCATTTGACCATTTAATACTATCGCTAGTAACGCCAAACGCTGCTGCCAAAGATGCAACGCTGTCGCCCTGTACAGTTGCATATGTTTTGATGTCTTTTTTAGATTTTAGGGCAGTAGTTACAATTTGCGGCTTAGTAACAGTTTGCGTACCGGATGCGACTAATGCCAACTGTTCGTTTTGGCTATCAGCGTTGTTCTTAACAGATGTAGTCTCGGCTAGACGGCCCATACGCGCTACTTGCACAGCTATATCTGCACTTGAAAGTTCGTCTAGGGGGTTACTTGCCTCGCTATTTTGTTGCTGATTAACAGCACCATATTTAATAACACTGCTGCTGTCGGGGTTTTTAATGATTAAAAATATTGCAGCGACTAACACCGCTATGTTAACTAAAACAAGCCCATTACGAACTAGGCGTTTTTTTAAACTACGCCTTACCTTTTTGCCAGAACTGGCAACCTGATTACCCACAATTTTGTACGACTTGGCGGCCATGTGTACGCCATTCGCTGATTGTTGGTTACTAATATCTACTCCTGTGGTCTTAATAACGACCTTACGAACAGTAATCGGTAACTAAAACAAGGATTACTGGGTTGAATTATACCAATTCTACCCTAATTTGGTCAATGCCCCTACTCTTGACACGACTTCTTACAGTGTTCGGCAGCTAGGGCTTCGTGTTCAGCATTTGTTTTACTAAAATAGGTTATACCGTTGTCGCCCGCTACAAAGTATAAATAATCTGTGGTGGCTGGGTTAGCAACAGCTTTAAGCGAACTGCTTGTAACATTACTAATAGGCCCTGGTGGCAAGCCTACGTGCATACGTGTATTGTAAGGGGTATCTGTAAAAACCGACCTTGTAAGGCCGCTAATTTCGGCCCCGTAATACGCAGTTGGATCAGCCCCTAGCATCATGCCGCTGCGCAGACGCTTTAAAAATACCTGTGCTACTTTAGGCTTATCGTCGGGGTTACTTACTTCTTTTTCTACTATGCTAGCCAGTATTACTGCTTCGTGCAGCGTTAGGCCTTGTTTTGCAATGCCTGCCCTTATATCTTGTGTAAGCGCTGCTGCCATTTGATCAAGCGATGCTGTAATCATAGTTTGTGGAAGTGTAGCTGCCGTGCGCTGGAAGCTTTCGGGGTACAAATAGCCTTCAAGGCTAGCTGAAGCTGGTTTATCTGTAAGCGCTGGGTGTGACGCATATAGAGCTGGGTCGAATGCTTTATCTACTGCTGACTTACTTACACCGAACCGTGCAAAACTAGTTACAAACGATGCTTGTATTTGATCAAGCCGCTGCGAAGGTAATATTGTAAGCAAATCTGTTGCTACTTTGCCTGTTATTATAATATCTACGACTTTTTCAACATTATAAGATGGGCTAATAGCGTAGCTGCCAGCCTGCAGTTGATTAAGCACATTACGGGTACGTACATACCATTCAAAAGAACTAACACTTTTTATAAGCCCACGCTGCTGTAACAAGCTTGCAACTTCAGAGACACCGCTACCAGGCTGTATTGTAATTATGGTTGTTTGTGTGTCGGTGGATACCGGTTTTAGGTTATTTTGATAGTTAGTACGCACAATAAACACTGCACCTAAAAGTACAGCAATAAAAATGCCAGACAATGTAATTAACCAACGTTTTTTACTGATCTTGTTTTTACGCATATACCTGCCCTTGCATATCAAAATATCGTTGCAGCACCAGGCAAGCGGCTATAGAGTCGTTGTGCTTAGTCACTATTTTATGTTGCTTGATATATTCGTCGGCGTCCACGCTACTAAAAGATTCGTCAACAAAATAAATTGGTAGTGATATTTCATTTTTTAGCACCTGGCTAAATTCGGTTACCTTATTAGACTGCGCAGTTTGGTCACCGTCTTGGCTAAGTGGCATACCGATAACGATAGCCGTAACCTCTTGCTGAGCCATTATAGTATATTTTATTGCTACTATTGCATCGGTCAATGGCTGGGAATTTATTATGCCTAACGGATGTGGTAAACGGGCTATAGTGTGCCCAACAGCAACACCTATACGGGCATCACCCACATCTAGGGCTATAACATTACCTATAGTGTTATTTTGCATTTACTTGCTCTACTACTACAATTATTTTAGAAGCTTTTTTAGGTGTTTTAGTAACCCAAAACGGATCATAACGCACAACTACTTCTTTAACACCCGACCTTTGTGAAAGCATTGTTTGGATATCGCCGCGGCTTTTGCCAGCAACATCGTTTGCAACACCTACTATATCGATATCCGGGCCAACAGTTGCTACGGTAGTAATTTGCAGTTTTTGATCACTAGGCGATGTTCTAGTGGTTATTTGCAGCTGCTTTTTATCTATACCGTTATCTAGTATTTTAAGCTGATTATCAGATATTTTTGTTTTTACATCGGCCTCTACCAAACTTTGTATGTCTGTTTTAGAGACAGCTAGCATAGTATACGAAATAACTTGGGTAACAGTAACCTCGGTAACCTCTGCGTCTGGTGCGGCACTAGCTGTAATGGCTGGCGCACCCTCAGTTAAAGTCTCCGGCAACGCAACAAGG
>JAYUPU010000082.1:0-2494 GCA_043759925.1 bacterium
GTAATGGTAATACCGCGTTCTTGTTCTTGTTCCATCCAATCCATAACAGCTTCGCCGTCATGTACTTCGCCGATTTTGTGCGTTTTACCTGTGTAATACAAAATACGTTCGGTAGTTGTTGTTTTGCCCGCGTCGATATGCGCAATAATACCAATATTGCGTACTTTATCTAGCGATACTTTCTTTCCTGCTGCCATTATGTTATTTCCTAGTTATTAGTTAGTAGTTAAGAGTCTCAAAACTGGCTATTATGTTGTTAAGTATAGTAGGCATGGGAATGATCCTTTGTCTCCCAACCAAGAATCTGAGCCACTGCGTTCACCCAGTATTGCTCCTAATCCAGGAGGACCCAACACAAATGCTAGCTTGCTAGCTACCCTTTGCCTGTTGTATAGTACGGTGTTACTGTTTAAAGCATGTTCTGTTACTACAGGATATACATCACCTTGATGTAATATTCGGCCTATCAACCTACTAGTAAACGCAATAGCCTCGACTGTCGGATGATTTAATATCGATCTGTCCGTAGGACTATCTAATCCTAAAAATTCAGCATTAAATACATCACATATCTGATGATGTGGAAGGTATACGTGCTGTACAGACGTTACCACTTATATTATCCTATCTTGCGAAGTGCGCAAAGGCGCGGTTAGATTCTGCCATTTTATGTACGTCTTCCTTCTTTTTGAAGGCTGTACCAGTTTGGTTGTATGCGTCAGCAAGCTCTACCGCTATGCGGTCAGCCATACCCATACCTTTTTTGCTACGGGCTGCTTGCACAAACCACATAACTGTAAGGTGTTTTTGGCGTTGACCCTTACATTCAAAAGGAATCTGATAGTTAGCACCACCTACGCGGCGTGAACGAGTTTCCATGTAAGGAGTAATGTTTTTGATAGCTTTTTCGAATACTTCAAGAGCGTTGTCACTTTTAACTTTAGCAGCGGCTTTCTCCATACCTTCGTACACAAGGCGTTCAGCTAGTTGCTTTTTGCCGTCTTGCATAACACGGTTAATGATACGTTGTACCATTTCGTTATCGTACTTGCGGTCTGGTAGTTTTGGCCTTACTAAGGCTTTGTTAGTTTTACGTGGCATATTATTTACTATCCTTTTTAGCACCGTATTTGCTACGGCCCTGTTTACGGTTAGCTACACCCTGAAGGTCTAATGCACCACGAACAATGTGGTAGCGCACACCAGGAAGGTCAGGCACACGGCCACCCTTAATCATAACAACAGCGTGTTCTTGTAGGTTGTGACCTTCGCCGCCAATATATGCCCATACTTCATAACCGTTGGTCAGGCGCACGCGTGCAACCTTACGTAGGGCCGAGTTAGGCTTTTTAGGTGTTTTGGTTGTTACTTTTACACATACGCCACGCTTAAACGGCGCGTTTTTTTCGTATGTCTTAGTCTTGAGGTTGTTTACCACGCGCTGCAGTGCAGGAGACTTGCTCTTGACCTTGGCAGTTTTACGCGGCTTGCGAATTAACTGATTGATTGTTGGCATGAATTTCCAATACTAATAGATTGATATAAATGAGTGGTAGGTGTTGTGTAAGACGACAGCACTCGTTTCTTACACAACTAGAACCTTATTTACTGTAAGTATAACAGCTTTAGAGTGGCAACGCAACTTCTTCGTTGTAGTGCTGGTTTGCAGCAAGCTCGGCAGCTTCAGCCTCGGCCTTAAGCGTATCGCGGCCACCTGTACCAACAGGTATACGGCGACCTAGGATAACGTTTTCTTTAAGGCCATACAAATAATCAACCTTTCCACTTGTTGCAGCAGCAATAAGTACACGTGTTGTGTCTTGGAAGCTGGCGGCACTTAGGAATGAATCAGTTGAAAGGCTGGCTTTAGTAATACCAAGCAATAACTGTTCGTACTGAACCAAAGATTTTTTACCCTTGGCAAGTGCTTCGTTGGCTAGTAATACTGATTGCTTGCTTACAATATCACCAGTTACGTATTCACTGTCGCCTGCGTCTTCGATCATTACACGGCTAAACATTTGGTGCACAATGATTTCAAGGTGCTTGTCGGCAATGTTTTGACCCTGTGCAGCAAAGATACGCAAGATTTCGTTCATTATATAGCGCTGGGTAGATTCTACACCTGCAAGACGCATAAGTTCGTGTAGGTTAATACTACCGTTACTTAGGCGTTGGCCGCTAATAACTTCGTCGCCGTCTTTAACGCTAAGTTGCTTAAAGCCTGGAATTTCGTAGCGCACAACACTTTGCTTAGCTGGGGTAATAATAACGTTATTACCAGCAACTTCAGCCTTGCCTGCCATTGGCGTAACAAGTGGTCGTTTGCCATCTGCTGCGTCGGCTATAACATCGCCAATAGCAACGTCAGTGCCAGACTTAATTTTAGCAACGCGGCCATCAAGAGGCAGTTCTAGCTTTTCTTTATCTTTGGCAGTAATTTGTACTACGTAGTGATCGCCTTCTTCCCAAACATTTGTGCTACCACTAATGT
>JAYUPU010000083.1:0-2490 GCA_043759925.1 bacterium
TAACGCACCAGTTTGGCACGCCAACAACTTAAATAGGTTGGCAGATGCGCCAAATGGAATCCGCCCACGCGATGTTGTACACGCTGTTATTATTGCCACCTGGAACGAAGCCCGTGAGGTGCTAGAACCGACTATAAAAGCTGTACTAAACAGTGATTACGACCCAAAAAAGGTTATTTTACTACTTGCATACGAAGAGCGCGGCGGCCTTGCGGTAGATGCCCAGGCTAAGCAATTAATGGCAGACTACAAAGACCACTTTATGTATGCTGAAGCCGTAGCCCACCCGGACAAAATGCCAAATGAACTAATAGGTAAGGGTGGTAACATTACCTATACCGGTAGGCGCCTGCAACAAATTATTCAGCAAAAGAACATTGATCCGGCACACGTTTTGGTTACTACACTTGATGCAGATAACCGCCCGCACCCCCAGTATCTAGCGGGCCTAACTTATGTATACAGTGTGTGTCATGACCCCAGTTATTTATCTTTTCAACCTATCCCTATGTTTACTAACAACATATGGGATGTGCCGGCACTAATGCGCGTTATTGCCACCAGTAATAGTTTTTGGATGTTAGTGCAGGGTCTGCGTCCACATATGTTACGTAATTTTAGTGCTCACGCCCAACCGCTAGATGCGCTAATACGTACAGATTTTTGGTCAACCCGTACGATCGTGGAAGACGGCCACCAGTTTTGGCGCAGTTACTTTGCCTTTGATGGTAGGCACGAGGTAGTACCGATATTTTTGCCAATATACCAAGATGCAGTATTAGCAAGGGGCTATAGGCGTACACTTAAAGCGCAGTTTGTACAGATACGCCGCTGGGCATGGGGCGCAAGCGACATAGCCTATGTTGCTAAATACGGTTATCTTACCAAGAACAAGATAAGCAAAACAGATATAACATTCAAATTTTTAAGACTGTTAGAGGGCCATGTAAGCTGGGCTACAACACCGTTAATTTTGCTTTACGGCGCACTACTGCCTAGCCTGTTCCACAGCAGAGATTTTTTGGCTTTGCAGCTGCCACAAATTGCTAGCTATATTCAGACGATTGCACTTAGTACTATACTTTTAAGTTTGTTTTTAAGTTTTAAGATTTTGCCACCTAAACCTGCCCGCTATAAAAAGCACCGCACTTTTTTGATGATTATTCAGTGGGCGTTGCTGCCAATTACAACTATTTGTTACGGTAGTTTTGCAGCTATTTATTCGCAGACTAGGCTAATGTTTGGTAATTATCTAGGCTCATTCGACTTAACCGAAAAGGCTGTTAAAACAGATACTGGCACAGTTACATCACTAAAGGATTAAAATGAAGAACCTAAAGATTATGATTTTAGTATCAGCAACAGCCGGCATTGTGCTGCAGCAGATTGCCTGGAGATCTGATAGCCTTAAGCAATGTAGCTACGCTGGCACTATCTGCGATGGAAAAACCTGGACAACATTTGGTTTGCTTGTTGCGGGCCTGGGCCTGTTTTTTATTATTACTAGTATCGTGCTAAGTTTTATATGGCTAAAGGCTCGTCTAGGTGCGTCTATGACTAAGCATTTATCTTAAGAGTTTTGCCACCTATGTTCTTGGCAAAGTAGCTATCGTGCGTAATATACATTATGCTGCCGGTATAGCGCCTAAGGGCGTTTTCAAGTTCTTCTATACTTGGCAAATCAAGGTGGTTGGTAGGTTCGTCTAGTATCAGCAAGTTAGGGTCACCAACTAATAAGCGGATAAGTTGCAGCCTGGCTTTTTGCCCACCACTAAGGCTAGTAACAGGGATGTCACGGTCTACTTGGGGGTTAAATAGATAGTTACCCATGTCGCGCAGTACAGTCTGTTCGCTAGCGGCTAAGCCTTTGGTTCTGTAAATGTGTTCAATGGCGCCGTACAGTGTCATATCTAGTAGTTCGCTGCCGATTTCTTGTTCGTATAAGCTAAGTCGTATACCAGGTGCGCATTCTATTACGCCGCGGCCAATCAGGGTAGTTGGTTTTTTATGGTCAGCGGCATCTAATATGGCACGCACCAGGGTAGTTTTACCACTACCATTACGGCCAACAACATGCAGGCGGTCATTTGCGCTAAGGCTAAAGGTGCAGTTGGCAAACAGTGGGGTATTATCGTAGCCCAAGCTAACATCGTCAACCCGTAGTACTGTCGACGTACGGGCTTCTTTAGTAGTGTTATGCAGCTTAATATTTTTAGCTTTAAACTTCTGGTAGCTATCGGCCATTTTAGGGTTAAGTCCCTCGGCAGACTCTTGATCAATCCAAAAGCTAGGTCTTTCGTTATCTGCTAATATGGCGGCTAGTTCTTTTTCTAGCTTGTCGCGCATTACTACCCATGGGTTTTTACCGGCGCTACCACTATAGCGCGGGGCGCGTACAATTGCGTAGTCAATCTGTTCTTTAATGTTTTTGATACGTTTTTGACTGGTTTGGAATTCGTTAATAGCGTTGCTAGTTTTGGTAGCATTTTG
>JAYUPU010000084.1:0-2473 GCA_043759925.1 bacterium
TCGGCCCGCTTGCAGGCGAGGGCAATGCAAATGATAGACTTGTTGCATACGTTGCAACTGCAAAATAATCATGGCAGGTGCTATTTCCCAGATAATGAAATTAAAATTCATGGTCTAAAAAATCTATCGCACCAGGAAGCACTGGATAAGCCGAATATGTTTACAGATTTTGTGCAGTCGCAGTTGCTGCGCTATGCATCCTGGCAAACAAAAGCCAACAAAGGCTACTACTATTTGCCCAAAAAACTACGCGCATCTGTACAAGCAACAATAGATAACTATAATCTAATAGCCAAGCAAATTAACGATGACCCAATGCTGGTGTTTAAAAATAAGTTAAAGCCTAATCGGCGCAAAATAATAATTAGTACAGTAAAGTACAAAGTTAAAAAATCTGCCTAAACGCTAGCAGTGCGGCGTATAAACATGCGGCGTACAATAACAAATATTACCGCAGCAAAAATGGCGTATAGCCAATCTACTATGCTAATTGCGGCCGTATTAAAGTACGGCTGTAATAGCGGCAAATAAATTAGTAGCATTATTAATGTTAGTGACAAGCCAAACGCACCCAAAAGTACTTTGTTGCTAAACAAGTAGCGGCTTAAAAACTTTTCGTTGCCGCTAGTACGCCTTGATAGTATGTTGCCAAATTGGCACAGTACAACGGTTATATAGGTTAGGGTAGTGGCAGCCGCATAAGCAGATGTTTGGGCGGTATCTAGTGTGGGGCTAATGCCAATACGTTTGTAGTACAGTAGGTAGTTTATAAAGGCTAAACACCCCATAAGCAGGCCAGTTAGGGCAACATCGGCAAGGCCTTTTTTATTTAGTATATGGTTTTTAAGGTTACGCGGTTTTTGTACCATAATATCTTTAACAGCAGGGTCAAAACCTAGCGCTGCCAGCGGGAATAGCTCGGCTATTAAATCTATGGCCAGTATTTGAATAACGGTTATGGCAGCCGGTATGCCAAATAAGCTGGCAGCAAGCAAACCAAGCAAAACAACCGTAAGTTCGCCAAAGTTACTTGTTATACACGCCAGTACTGTTTTGCGTATATTCATAAAAATAACACGGCCAGATTGAATGGCATTAACAAGTGTACGAAAACTATCATCAAGCAAAACAATCTCGGCAGACTGCTTAGCAACGTCTGTGCCGGTTTTACCCATAGCTACACCAATATCTGCACGTTTTAGGGCAGGTGCATCGTTAATGCCATCGCCCGTGACTGCAACTACATAGCCAGCACGTTTTGTTAGCTCTACAATACGCAGTTTATCTTCGGGTGCTACTCGGCTAAAGATTGCTTGGCCACGGGTAACAAGTGCTAAAATATCGTGGTCGCTCATGCTGGCAAGCGACGAACCTTCAATTAATGTAAGGTCGTTCGGGTTTGCTGCTAGGCCTGCACTTACAGCTATAGCGCGGGCTGTTAGCGCATTATCGCCCGTGATAATACTTACTGGAATATGAGCAGCGCGGGCGATTTGCATAGCTTCTGGCACATCTTCGCGCGGGGGGTCAATCATGCTAACCATGCCCATAAATACCATTTTTTGTTCTACAGTTTTTAGGTCTAAATCTTCGACGTTCATTTGCTTATCAAACACGCGGGTAGCAAAAGCCAAATTACGCATTGCACCACTGGCCCACAGGTCATTGCGCGCGTGTATATCTTGGATGTCGTGTACAGTTAATTTGCGCACTGCTTTACCGTCCCAAATGTGCGTACACACTTCTAGCACAGCTTCGGGCGCACTCTTCATAAATGCTATTAGTTTACCGTCATATAGACGCAGGCTACTCATACGCTTACGGGCACTGTCAAAGGGGTGTTCACGTAGTTCTTTGTGGTTGTTTTCTAGTTGCCCTGGCTGTAGCCCGGCTTTGGTCGCTAGTGTAATTAATGCACCTTCGGTTGGATCGCCCAGGCAGTACCAGTTGGCGTGGGTGTCATCGGGTTCGTGTATACGGGCATTGCTTGCAAAAGCACCAATTACAAAAAAATCACGCAGTTGTTTAAGTATAGCTGGTTGCAGCGGCGTGCCTTTATTAGTAACAACACTACCTATTGCTTCGTAGCCCGTGCCGGTTACGTTATATATTTGGCCACCTGTTAGTACGTGCTGCACCGTCATTTCATTTTTGGTGAGAGTACCTGTTTTATCAGTTAATATAACGCTGGTTGCACCAAGTGTTTCTACTGCACTTAGTTTTTTAACTAAGGCACGGTCTTTTGCTAGGCGGCTGGCGGCGCTTGCCAGGGCTGTATTTACCTCAGCAGGTAAACCCTGCGGAATCATAGCGCTAGCAATGCCTATAGCAAAAATAAATGCCGCCTTTACGCCAAAGTCTGCCTGCCAGGCATATGCCGCTAAAATAATGCTAAGCCCAATAGTATATTTTGTAATTGTTGCAGCAAGGCTGGTCATTTCTTTTTGCAGTGGGCTTGGGTCAGTTTTTGTAC
>JAYUPU010000085.1:0-6106 GCA_043759925.1 bacterium
AGGGCGCTTTTAGTACGTTATTTGGTTATTAGAACGTAGGTGTTGCGATGAAATCAGCTAGTGCTGTGTAACTACCGGTTGGAGTAGTAGTTGCAGCTGTAGCGCCAAATCGTAGTATCATTGCTTCGTTAGATACAACTTTAGTTGTACCAGTAGTGCTAGCAATAGTAATTGCTGCACCAGTTGACTGCCAAGCAAAGCCTGTACCAGTACCGTAAGTACCAGATGTAGCTGCTACGAATGTACCACCGATGTAACCAGTTTGTGGGCGTAGGTTAACAGTACCAGTGGTGTAATCACATGTGTAACCGCCAGAACCAGCTGTTGGTACTGCGAAGCATGATGTACCACCAATAGTCATACCGAATTCTTCGGTACCTGCAGCCAAGACTGTTTGGGTTGTTGAGCTGTTAAAACATTGGTCGTTTGAACCTGAACCTGCATCAAGAGCAGATGTACCTGAACAAGTAATAGTAGGAACCTTTAAACGACCGCCAGTAGCACCATCTTGAACAGCTTGGTAGGCTACAACTGCGCCGTTGAAGGCGTTGGTTGCAAGCATAAAGTATGCGTTACGGGCATCACCGCCATTAGGGCTAGCAGCAACAGGCGTAATAGATGTGGCTGTGCTTGTAACAGCGCCTAGGTCGACTGATGTACCATCAGCATTTGTGCAGGAAGTAACGTTTGCTGCAGCACCGTTAACTATTGGTGTCACACCGTTAGCGCCAATTGCGTTAGTAACTGTTGTACCGACACAGAATGTTAGGGACTCTTGTACACGAGCGTTAATGGTAAGACGTTGGTTGAAAGATACAGCAACTGTACCAGTGTCTAGTGCGCCAGTATATGCAGCGCCTGAAAAGGTTGCAATACGTACATAGACTGTGCCAGAAACTGTTGGACCAACTACACCAGCAATGGTGTGTGTGACTGCTGAGGCACCACCGGTACCAGTTGCACGTGTGTAACATGCATAAGAGTTACCTGAACCTGCACCGGTCAACTGCAAGCAAGCACCAGAGTCAGTGTTGTCGTTTTTTGGTGCAAATGCTGCACCACCGTAGTTAGTACCCGTTTGCGCTACTTGTGTTGAGCTAGTACGTGCATTAAGGCCTGTAGGTAGTGTACAAGTACCTAGTGGAGTTGTACAAAATTCGTAGGTAACGCTTAACACGGTACCTGCTGCTGGCAATGTATAGCCGAATGCAAACTGAATGTTAGTAGAACTTGCGTTAGGTTTATCGATAGTAGCACTACGTAATGTGATTTGTGCAGCGCTAGTTGAGCCTTGCAACACTGTAAGAAGTGACATGCAAGAAAGAACCACTACCGCTACAAGGGTAAATGTCCTTTTGCTTAAAGTTTGTATTGCTTGTATATTCATTTTTTCGTTAAACCTTTTTTTTAGTGACTATATTAATAGTTAATTAATACCATAAGCCCAATAGCGGTGCAAGCACTTTTTTTGATATTTATCCACCATAGCGGCGTTGACGATTTGCGTAATCTGTTAATGCGTCTGTAAAATCCTGCACAGTAAAATCGGGCCACAGTTTGTCTATAAATAGTAGTTCTGCATAATCTGAACGCCAAAGCATAAAACCGCTGGTGCGTTGTTCGCCACTAGTACGAATAATTAGGTCTAACTGCGGCAGTTCTGGCTGGTACATATATGTACCTATTAGTTCTTTAGTTATATCTTTGGCAGCCACACCCTGCTTGGTAATTGCCTGCACGGCGTCTACAATTTCTTGCTTACCGCCGTAATTTAAGCAAAGCGCCAATGTTCCACCGTTGTTGTTGGCGGTTTTTTGCACCGCTACAGCTAGCGCGTTAGCCACGGCTTTTGGTACACCCTTTTGGCTACCCAAAATAACAATCTTTACATTTTTTTTATGGAATTCATCCAGGTGCAGCTGCACGGCCTTAACAAATAGTTTCATCAAGAATGACACCTCTGTTGGGGACCGCTGCCAGTTTTCGGTACTAAACACATAGGTACTTAAGTACGTCACACCATGGTCAAAAGCAAAAAGTGCCACACGCTTTAGGGCTTCTGCACCCTGCCTATGGCCTTCGACTGTGGGTAAACCGCGGCCCTTAGCCCAACGACGATTACCGTCTAATATAATACCAACATGGGTTGGAAGTGCTGTTGCCACTTGAGCCCTACACCTTCATAATTTCGACTTCTTTGGTTTTGGCTGCTGCTTCGACTTCGGCCTTGATTTTAGCCATAGAGTCGTCTACCTGCTTTTGAAAGCGTGCTACATCGTCTTGACCTACAGTTTTATCTTTTTTAGCTTGGTCAATTTTAGCCATTGCATCGTGCCTAATTTGGCGCATGGCTATCATGCTGTCTTCAAGTTTTTCGCCTAGTTGTTTAACAATTTGAGTGCGGCGTTCGGTTGTAAGCGCCGGGATAGGTACACGTACCACATGGCCATCGTCGCTAGGGTTTAGCCCTAGGCTTGGATTATCACGGATAGCACTAGCAATTGCCTGGATATTGCTTGGATCGAATGGGCTAATCTGGATAAGCTGGGCTTCGGGCGTGGTTATAGTCGCTAACTGGTTTAGTGGCATAGGCGTGCCGTAGGCTGTGGCGGTAATTCCGTCTAGCATGCTTGGGTGCGCGCGGCCAGTACGCAGTTTTTTAAGTTCTTCGTTAAAATGGGCAACTTGTGCGTTAAATTTATCTTGAGCTTGCTTGATTGCATCTTGTGGATTCATGCTTCTCCTTGTTGGGTTTGTATTACTGTTTCGCTAAGTGTTGCGGCGCCAATTAAAAGTGCTGTAAGTTCTATATCAAGAATACTTTGTTCTGATTCTACTGTTTCAACTTCAACTTGCTGGCGTACAGCAGAAATAGCTGTGCTAGTAGAAGCGCCGTACGCTTTCCTGTTAAGCCCTAGTTCGCGTTCGCGGGTGTAGCGAGCTGCAATTACGCGGCGCTTGTGGTCTCGTTCTTTTTGCTGTTGGGTCGCTAGCCATGTAGCGTTTTCTTTGCTAAGCGGCATACCAATAAGATCTGGTGGTACTGCCCTTTTTTTTGCGGGGATTCCCTGGCTTCTTTCCATAGTTTTTATTTTAGCACTATTATGAAGCAATAAAGAGGTTTTGCCTTAAGCTACTTCGCCGAGTTGCATGCGGCTGACACGGCGCACAACAACGTTTTCGCCCAAGATTGCGTTGGCTTCTTTTACAATGTCGCCAACAGTTACATCAGGATTTTTAACAAATGGTTGGTTTAGCAAACAACGTTCTGCAAAATATTTTTTTAGCATGCCCTCAACAATGTTGGGCACGATGTTGGCTGGTTTGCCCTCTGCTGTTACCTTCTCTGTAAATTCGGCTGTCATTTTGGCTTTAGTATCGGGTGTAATGTCTTCTTCACTTACATATTCTGGGGCACTTGCAGCAACGTGCAAACAAAGGTCTTTAACTAGGTTTGTAAACTTTTCGTTGCGGGCAACAAAGTCGGTTTCGCAGTTTACTTCTACTAATACACCAATGCGGTTGTCGTGCACATAGCTGCCAATAACGCCGGCACGGGCTTCACGCTCACCGCGCTTATCGGCTTTGGTTTGGCCTTTTTTGCGCATAGCGCTCAAGGCCTTGTCAAAATCACCATCAACCTCAACTAGTGCAGCTTTTGCATCAGTAAGGCCAACGCCTGTTAGTTCTTTTAGTCTTTTAATTGTATCGATATCAACGGCCACTTATTTTTCCTCCGCTTTTGCATCTTCTTTAACGGCTTCGGGCTTAGCAGCTTTTGCTTGGCCTGCTTCGATTGCGGCTTGTACGTAACCCAAAATTAGCTTAACTGCTTTTGCAGCGTCATCGTTTGCTGGGATTGGGTAAGTTACGTCTGTTGGGTCAACGTTAGTGTCGCAAATTGCAACGACTGGTATGCCAAGTTTTTTAGCTTCAAGCACGGCGTTTTTGTCGTTTAAAATATCTACTACAAATACAGCGCCAACCTTGGCAGCCATGTCTTTGATGCCACCGTATAAAATGTTCATTTCATCGATTTCTTCCTGGAAACGCTGAACTTCTAGCTTGCTATATTTGTGGGCTAGTTCACCGTTACCCATACGTTCTTCAAGACTTTTTAGGTGCTTGATACGTACGTTAATAGTGTTGTGGTTTGTAAGCATTCCACCCAACCAACGGTTAACAACAAATGGCATTTTTACAGTTTCGGCTGTCTGTTGCACAACCTCTGCAGCTTGGCGCTTGGTACTAACTAGCAACACTTGGCGGCCTTCGGCAACGGTGCGAGTAATAAAAGCTAGGGCAACGTCTAAGCCTACTACCGTTTTTGTTAGGTCAATAATATGGCTTCCGCCGCGTTTGCTGTGAATGTACGGCGCCATTTTAGGGTGCCAACGGCTTGTTTTGTGGCCAAAGTGTGCGCCAGCAGCTAATAGTTCTTTTATGTCTACTTGTGACATTGTAAATCCTTTTTCTTCGTACAGGTGCTAACCTAATGTAATCCTAACAAGGTGTTACTTAAGGAGGATTCTGCCCCGTACTGCTTAATTTATATCTATATTATTGTAACAGAAGTATTGACCCTTTGCAACAGATACGCTATACTAAGTATTAATTATGAAAACAGCTATACACCCACAAAACTATCGTACCGTTGTGTTTGAAGATCTTAACAACGGCGAGCAATTTTTGACAAGATCAACTGTTATAACAGAAGAAACTGTTAAACACAAAGACGGCAACACCTACCCACTTGTAAAAGTGCACATTAGTAGCGCTAGCCACCCGTTCTTTACTGGCCAAGAAAAATTGGTTGATATTGAAGGCCGTGTAGACAAGTTTGAAAAACGTCGTTTAGCTGCAGACGCCGCTAAAAAAGCCAAGGCCGAAAAAGGTGCTAAGGCTAAAAAAGCAGATATAGATGCTCCTGTTAAGATAGAAAATCTTAAAACAACAAAATAGCTAAAGTGCAATTAATTAACTACACCACTAGCGGGTAGTTTTTTATTTTTAGGTTTTATATGTCTGCACCTTTTTGAGCGAAAAACTCCGGTTCGCGCTCACAGTACCAACAGTACAGCTCGCTTACGATCCTCGTATTTCACCCAAAAATGTACTAAACATAGTAAAACTAAAGGGCAATACTCGTGTAAACTAAGGACAGTATGAATCCACAAAACTATAAAAACGAACTAGCAGAAGTCAAAGTGCAGCTTGACGACCCTAATATATACAGCAAACCCGAATACCCCCGCCTAGCTAAACGAGCCAGCGAGCTTGAAGGTATTTTGGCACTGTTTGCTGATGCCGAAAAATTTGCTGCCCAAGAAGCCGAAGCAGCCGAACTTGTAGCCGAAGGCGGCGAACTGGGCGAGTTAGCAGCACTAGAACTAGCTGAAGCCCGCACCGCCAAACTGGCCGCCCACCAAGCTTTGCAAGAAGCACTAATACCAAAAGATCCCAACGCCGACAAAGACTGCATAATAGAAATTAGGGCTGGCGCCGGAGGCGATGAAGCAAGCTTGTTTGTGGCCGAACTATACCGTATGTATGCCCGCTACGCCGAGACACAAAACTTTAAAGTAGAACTTGTAGGCGAAAGCCCCAGCGAAGTTGGCGGCTACAAAGAAATTATATTCGAAATTAAGGGCGCTGGTGCCTACAAAACATTTCATTTAGAAGCCGGTGTGCACCGCGTGCAGCGCGTACCTTCAACCGAAAGCCAAGGGCGCATACACACTAGTACGGTTACTGTTGCCGTACTACCCGAAGCCGAAGAAACCGATATTGAAATTAAGCCTGGCGACCTACGAATTGATGTGTACCATGCTAGTGGCCACGGGGGACAGAGCGTTAACACAACAGATAGCGCGGTGCGTATTACCTACTTGCCTACCGGCCTAGTAGTAACCTGCCAAGACGAAAAGTCGCAAACCAAAAACAAACTAAAGGCTATGGGCGTTTTACGTAGCCGCTTATTGCAACAACAAATAGAAACCGAACAAGCTAAAATGTCAGCCGAGCGCCAAAAGCTAATTGGTAGCGGCGACAGGTCCGAAAAAATTCGTACTTATAACTTCCCTCAAGACCGTATTACCGACCACCG
>JAYUPU010000086.1:0-2464 GCA_043759925.1 bacterium
CGTTAAAAGTTACATTAGCAATTTCTGGGCCTATAAGATATGGCAAATTAAGTACTCCCGCTTTTAGTACGTACATTTGCTTATTGGAATTTATTACTCTTACACCGTTGGGGCTTGTAGATGAATACGTCGTTGTAAAGGTAACCGAATTAACATTGGTGGGTTGTTCGTTGTCATCTAAGGTTGGTACACTGCTGCTTGCGCCTAACGTAAAGCTGTATATGCACGGTGGGAAAGTTGTTGGTCCAGCGCTGCCAGATTGTGGTGATCTATAATAAGTTGGGTACACTCCGTTGGTCGATGCACTTAAAGTAACTGCTACTGTGGGGTCCCTAGGCAGGTTAAATGAATTGCTTGCCTGCGAACCTGCCACAAAACCAGTGCCGCCGTATGACACAGTGGATGTCCCCCCATCTGCGTCACTTGTAGCCACATTAATATAATAGCTGCCAGCTACGTTATTACATACAGGCGTGAGTGTTATTACTGGCGCGCTGTCGGGTTGATCACATATTTGGTCGCCGTCGGGGTCAGTATATGGTGCCGGTACCGTGGCTTGGTTACCTGGTATATTGGTACAAATATCCGGCGGTACACAAGGATCGGAGCTACCTGTTACCAAGTCTCTTGCATCTATAGAAAATGCCAGTGCATTAGCACGAAACAAATCTGTTACCCGCACCCTATAATCGTTATCTTTGAAAAAAGGCCCTATATTTACACTCAGTGATTCGGCGCTACCTGCACTGCCCGACGTACCGTCTGAGTGATCATTATCTAATGTCCAGGTATTAACCGTAGACCACGCCCCCGACCCTTTAAGGCGTCTTTCTAGGACTAACCCAAGTGAAGGTATTGATATAGTGCCGCCGGCCATACTAACGTTCTGCCATATTCCCTCATCAATATCATGAAAGGATACAACGGTCATAAAATTATCGCGTGTGTTTTCGCATGGAATAGTAAAAGGTAAGTTAAAATCTGTAAGCCTGTACCTTTCTTGATCAGTATTAGTAATACTTAAATTAAGTACAGTTGTTGGTGGTTGGCCCAAAGCAGCTACGTACTTGTCTGCTATAACCTTATCAAAACCTACTTTTGCACCTGGTACTTCGTTACCAGCGCCGTCTACGACTACTATGTTAAACGAATTCTGCCCACTACCCGTGCTATTGTATTGCACCCCTACTAACGCGCCGTAAACGCCCGGGGTAACTGCTTCAAGTGATATTAGTGGTGTTACGAGGTCGGCCGTTGTTGCACATCCAGTTTGATTTCCAGTAAGTATGGTAGGGTTATTGGCTGTAAAAAGTCGTTGGCTAGAATTACTTACTACTACAAAATTTGTTGATGCACTCGATAAAGGTAAAGGGGAATCTACACCTGTAAAGCTGCCTGCAGACCTGGTATTACAATGTTTACCATGTTCTATTTTTATGTATACATCTGCTATTGGCGATTCTACTGTTGCGCCTGTCTGCCGCAAGCTATAGTCACCATCACCAACAACTAAATAAGCTTTATTACCTGTTACCACCGGGAAAACGGCATCACGATTGGTTGTCTGTTGCGGAGCCAATAAGCTTGGGTAAAGGTTAAATACTGCTGCACTTGCACGGTCGCCTAGCGAAAAACCAATATATACAAATGTAAGTAGTACAAATAAGGGCATGCAGCCTAGTAACAGAATTTTTTTCATCTGACTTCTTCCCCCTCAGGATATGTAACTTTAGGGCTAGTATCAATAGGGTATATATTGTCAAAATCTGTAAGGATTTGCTTGGCAACTTTATCTGTGGCGCTACGCGTTTTTAAAATAGCCTTATACTCTTCTCGGGCTTTTAAATAGTTAGCTGTTTCACTTTTAAGCAAATACTTGCTAGTCAACAATTTGTACTTAATTCCTATGACTGATAATTTGGCTGTATCCGATATTTTGTTTAAAACATCGTCCATTTTTGTAAAGTCACGAGCAGCAAAATAACCAGTTGCCGCTCCTGTAAATTTTACTGATTCGGCATCACTGTATACCCCGTTAACACTTGCTAGTTCTTTTGCGTAATCTACCGGGGCATTATCACTTGAGTTAGCTTGATTATTTGCTGTCAGGTTAGTAGTAGTTTTTTTAGTATCTTTTTTAATAACTAGTAAGTAAAGGGCGGCTGCAACGCCCACGGCAATAAGTAGTGCTCCAATAACCATGACTGGTTTTTTTAGTTTACCCATTTGTATACTATTGTAATCCATAAGAACTATACATACAACAAGTGTGGGCATACTGAAACACCAACTAAAGATGCTGGTTGGGTTAAAGTTTTGTCACATAATTCTGTCTTTAGTCACAAGATTTTGTGTATAAAGAGAGAAGGACAAGGTAGTGCGGGGTGTGAAAAGTTTTTTTAAAGCAAGCGTAAGCTTACAAACTTTTACCCTGTTGGCCCTTCTTCTGTATTAATTGCTACCG
>JAYUPU010000087.1:0-2463 GCA_043759925.1 bacterium
ACGTAAGTTGCTGGGTTACTACGCGGCGTACGGCCAATCGGCGATTGATCAATAATCACTACTTTGTCTAGATGTTCACTGCCCTCTATACTATCGTGACGGCCAGCTGGCTCGTGTGCATTGTGTAAACGGGCGCGTAGTTCTTTAGCTAAAATGTCGTTAATAAGCGTACTTTTACCACTACCACTTACACCACTTACAACCGTCATAACACCCAATGGTATAAAAGTAGTAACATTCTGCAAATTGTGCTCGCGGGCGCCCTTTATTGTAAGGTTTTTACCACTACCTGTGCGGCGCTTTTTGGGTACAGGTATGCTTTTTTTACCAGATAAATATTGCCCTGTAATACTGTTGGGCGATGCTTCAACCTCTGCTGGAGTACCAGCAGCAACAACATAACCACCGTGCACACCAGCACCTGGGCCAATATCTATTAAATAATCGGCACTGCGTATTGTTTCTTCATCGTGCTCTACTACAAGTACTGTGTTGCCTAGTTCTTTTAGGCGTTTTAGTGTTGCAATTAGCTTTTCGTTATCACTTTGGTGTAGGCCAATTGATGGTTCGTCTAACACATACATTACACCCTGCAGGCCACTACCGATTTGTGTTGCCAAACGTATACGCTGGGCCTCGCCGCCGCTTAGGCTAACTGCACTGCGAGCCAACGTTAAATATCCCAAACCAACTTCTAGCATAAAACTTAGCCTGGCTTTGATTTCTTTTAATATCTGGCGGGCAATGTCTAAATCTTTGCTGTTTAACTTAAGCTGGTCAAAAAGCACAATTGCATCTTTTACGGGTAGTTCACACATATCCATAATAGATTTTTCGGCAATTGTTACAGCCAAAACTTCCGCTTTCAGGCGTTTACCATGGCAGCCATGGCATGGCTTTTCTATCATAAAACGGCCTATTTCGCGGCGCATAAAATCACTGTCTGTTTCTTTGTGACGGCGTTCTAGGTTTGGTATAACACCTTCGTATGTGCTGTCATAAAATCGGCCACTACCTAGCGATAGCCTGTAAATTTTGTCGCCTGTGCCATATAAAATTTTATCTAGTTGATTGGCTGTAAGTTGGGCAGTTGGTGTGGCAATACTAAAACCGTTGGCCTCAGCAACGGCGGCAATCTTCTTCATATTCCAGGCATCAGGTGCCATGCGGTTATATGGCCTAATAGCACCTTCGGAGATTGTTAAGTTACCGTTTGGTAATACAAGCTCTGGGTCTACTTCTAGCCGAGTACCTAGGCCCGTACAAACTGGGCATGCGCCGTGGGGGCTGTTAAAGCTGAATGTTCGTGGCTCCATCACGGGCGCCATGAAATCCGGGTAATCGGGATTGTAATAACGCTGGCTAAAAACGTGCTGGGTATCTTTGTCGTCGGCGTCTATGACATATAACTGGCCTTCACTAAGCTGAAGGGCGGCTTCTACCGCTTGAAAAATACGGCTAGTTTGGGCTTCGTTATTTACTACCCTATCTACTACTATTTCAATGTTGTGTTTATATTTTTTGTCTAGTTCTGGGAACTCGTCTAGGGCGTACATAACACCGTCAATACGCGCCCTGGCATAGCCCTGGCGTATGTAGAGTTCGGGTATGTGGGCATGTTCACCCTTTTTATCTATAACCACTGGGGCCAAAATAACTAGCTTATGGTCTTTTGATAGGCTTGTAACGCCGTCAGATATCTCTTGGCTAGTCATGCTTTTTATAGGAGTACCGTCGGGGCCATGGGCAACACCTACACGTGCAAACAAAAGGCGTAAATAATCATAAATTTCGGTGACTGTTGCGACAGTACTGCGCGGGTTGCGGCTGGTAGATTTTTGGTCAATGCTAATTGCCGGGCTTAGTCCGTCAATTTGGTCTACGTCTGGTTTTTCCATAAGGCCCAAAAATTGGCGCGCATAGGCACTTAGGCTTTCTACATAGCGCCGCTGGCCTTCAGCGTAAATTGTATCGAATGCAAGGCTAGATTTACCACTACCAGATAAACCGGTTATTACAACCAGGCTATTGCGTGGCATACTAATATCAATATTTTTTAGGTTGTGCTCGCGGGCACCTTTAATAACTAACATCTCACTCATAAGCCATATTAGTATACACTTATTTATGTCTTATTAACAGATATGGATAGGTTTAAGACTTATTTATAATGCTATCTTATTCTTCTTGTGGGCCTAAAGAAATACCTTTATTTGAGTACAGCCACAGTGGATCAAGTGTACACACAAGCGGATCGGCGTCAAGTAATCGCTGAAGTGCGTCTATGGCGTGATTTTTTCTATCATTACTCATACCTTCATCAAATATCCCTAATGGCATCTGGGGAATATAGTCTGTATACGGGAAGGTAAGTTCATTTTTAGTTTGCGATTTTCCTTTTAGATGGCGCTTAATTCCTTCAAAAACTGCGGTATGTTCGTCTATTAAAAAGCCTGCTTCACT
>JAYUPU010000088.1:0-2460 GCA_043759925.1 bacterium
CTAGCTGTTATGCCTGGTTCTAACGCGTACAATGCTTCTATAGCACCTTGCTGCATTTTGTTACCAAGCCAAGCCGTCAAATCTCGTTCTGTGTCTGCCCATGTGATAGTTTGCGGGGTATCTATCTTATCTACAGGCTCAAATGCCTCAGCGGCCTCAGTAACTGTCATGAAGGTATGATTTTCATCAGCTAGCCATGCCTTGGGCAAGTGTTCTAAAAAGTCGAATATGCCGCTATCTTCCCACTGGTGTTCGCCAAAGGTCTCATAATCCATAAAAAGGTTAATAAGTGGCTGATCCCAGGATGCATTTAGCCAATTTAGGTATTTTTCTGTGGTAAGTGGGTATTCTTGCCAAGAACGGTTACTAAATCTAAATGCGATATCATCGCTAAGCTTATAATTTTTAGTTAGAAGCCGAATATTGTCTGTATACGCTGGGCGGTACACAAAATTAGGGCTACGCCAGGCTAAAACCGGGTCCCAGCCTTCAGATAAGATGGCTTTGTATCCGGCCTTGTCAGCCCAGTAAGCTAAGTCGTTGTTGAAGCTAAGTTCGGTATTGCGGAAGGCTGTTGGCGTTACTCCAAAAAGTTCGTGTATTTTATCGGCATGCATTTTAACCTGGGCTTCAAATTCAGTTTTATTGTAAAAAAACGCAAGGCTATGATGGTAAGTTTCAGCCACAATTTCTACACGGCCGGTATCGACAAGCTGCTTAAAGCTGTCGAGTACATCTGGTGCGTATTGTTCGAACTGTTCTAAAACGGTACCAGTTATACTTAGTGATAACTTAAATTTTGGGTTAGCTACTAGCATACTCATCAGGCGCTCGTTAGTAGGTAAATACGATTTATGGGCAACTTTGCGCACAATGTCTGCATTGTTAGTGCGGTCACCAGGGTACGTGTCAAAATAATCGTGATTAGTCCCAGTATCAAACATCGTATAGTGTCTTACACGGTATGGCTGGTGCACATGCAAATATAGTACTACGGCGCGCTTAGGCATATGACGCCTCTGGGTTGACGTGCTTTGTGTATTCTTCCATTAACTTGTTGATCGATTTGTTCCATGTAATTTGTTCTAGCTCTTTTTGGCCGGTTTCTACAAGGGTATCTTGTAAGTCTTGATTATTTAAAACTGAAGTAATCTGGTTGGCCATTTCATCTATATCCCAAAAATCTACTTTTAGGCAGTTTTGTAATACTTCGGCTGCACCGGATTGTTTACTAATAAGGGCAGGGGTGCCGTAGGTAAGCGCTTCAAACGGGGTAATGCCGAATGGTTCAGATACACTTGGCATTACAAACAAGTCAGCTATCCTAAATGAATCACGCCATGCTTTACCAGTCCCATTTAAATGCCCACTAAACAGCACATTGGCTCCTATGCCAATTTCTGCCGCCATTTCCATTAGTTGCTGTTGTTGTTCGCCACTACCCACAAATAAAAGCAATGTTTTAGGACGGTGTTCAATAACTTTTTGTATAGCAGCCACAAGATGCGTAAGGCCCTTTTGAATAGTTATACGGCCTGCGCTTAGTACGATTTTGTAACCTGATTTTTTCATTTGTCCTAAGTAAGTATAGATATTGTTATGGTGATCTAATAGTTCATGTGGCTCAAATTCCATAGCATTATGCACCACAGCTATTTTGCTAGGGTCAATATCATATTCACGTACAATTGTTTGCTTAGTAACATCGCTCACGGCTATAATTTTATCAGCTAGGTGTAAGCCCATAAATTCAATTTCACGTACCATTGGGTTGCCAATTTCGCCACCTGCACGGTCATATTCGGTTGAATGCACATGAACAATAAGCGGCTTACCACACAGCTGCTTGGCTATAAGGCCGGCCCTAAAAGTTAACCAGTCATGAGCATGAATAATGTCGTACGATCCTAATATTACAGTGCGGGCCACGTGCTCAGCATACTTGGTTTGATGCTCATCCATAGCTACACCGCGTGTTGTGCCGTCCTTCATATGGTATTCGAAGAACTGGCTGTTGTATGTACTGCCTGCTTGTGCACCTAGAACCTTTTCTGCACCAGCGGGCAAGGATGAGTTAATTTTCATAAAGTTGATATTAGAAAAGTCCGCAGTGTAGGGCAAAATAAATTCAATGTCTGCACCATTGTTAGCCAGCTGTCTGCAAAGTTGGTAACAAACAATACCCATACCACCTGTATGGTGCGGAGGAAGTTCCCAGCCCAACATTAATACTTTCAACTACCGCTCCCGCAAGTTTTATTTTATGCTTTTAGTATAGTCCAGCTAACAGGTAAAGCACAACCTTTTTATATCCTTAAAACGTGTTCTGAATGTGTAGTAATTTTAACCATTATCTGTTACAATAGGGTTTAAAGGAATTTATTACAACTATGGACCCACAAAAAATACGTAACGTGGCTATTATTGCTCACGTCGATCATGGCAAAACAACTCTAGTTG
>JAYUPU010000089.1:0-2445 GCA_043759925.1 bacterium
GAGGAACCATTAATAGTTTTTCAAGCAGCTGTATTAGTTCGGATGAATATTCACTTCCCGCAATTATATTTACACGGATTTGGTTGCTTATACGCAAGGCTAGAGTGGGCGCATTGTGCCCTGCTATGCGCGAGGTCTCAAGGAGTTTTATTAGTAAAGCGGCTTGGCCGTTTAGCGCTGCATCGACTAGAGCGAGCACTGTTTCGTCGCCAGGTATGCCTAACAAATCTGTTACAGAATCTACGGTAATTGTCTTGCCTATCGACCGCATTTGGTCTAGCATGTTTAAACTGTCCCGTAAACTACCTTGCGCGTGATCTACAATACGTTCCAACGAAGCTGTATCAATATTTATATCTTCTTTTTTTGCAATTTTAGCTAGATACGTTACGGCTTCAGTGCCAGGGACCGGCCTAAAAGTAAAGCGCTGAGTCCTGCTTAGAATTGTGTCTGGCACTTTGTGGGCTTCAGTAGTAGCTAATATAAAGATAACGTGCTCTGGGGGCTCCTCTAACGTTTTTAGCAGTGCATTAAAGGCCTCTTTGGTAAGCATATGTACCTCATCGATAATATAAACTTTATATTTTGAAGAAGTAGGAGCAATATGTACTTTGTCGCGCAAGTCTCTGATTTCATCTATTCGACGATTACTTGCTGCATCAATCTCTATTATATCTAGATGAGTAGTATCTTCATTGTATGGCAAATTATTTATTTCGTGGGCAAGTATACGAGCGATACTAGTTTTGCCAACTCCCCTAGGACCAGTAAACAAATATGCATGGCGGAGTTTATTAGTTTTTAGGGCAGATTTTAGGACCTGCTTAATATGATCCTGACCAACTATGTCGTCCAAGCTTTTTGACCGGTATTTACGATATAGCGCTAACCCCATTGCTTAATAGTATGGACTACAAAGCGCGATGTATAAAGATTGGCATGTAGGTAATTTTTGCTACGACTAGGCACTATGCTGTGCATAACAGTTTGCACATAAGCTTTCGTATTGAACTTGGTCTTGACCGTCTATAGCAACCTGCTCACCTTTAAAAACAAACTTACCATTTAGCTTGCGGGCGTTAAATAATGCCTTTTTGCCGCACCTACAAATAGTTTTAAGTTCTTCTATGGTGTGGGCAAGTTCAAAAAGGCGCGTACTGCCTGTAAATAACTTTGTCTGAAAATCAGTACGGATACCATAACAAATAACTGGGATATTAAGATCTGTTGTAATCGATAATAGTTCATCTACTTGTTGTGTAGTAAAAAACTGTGCTTCGTCAGTTAGTATACAGCCAATTTTTTCAACGTCTTGGTTGTACTGTTTCACAACTGCAAATAAATTAATGTCGGGCGTTGCTAGTATATCTACGCTACGACTTGCACCTAATCTAGATACAATTTGATCATTACCTTTGGTGTCTGTAGATGGCTTAACAATTAGTACATGCATGTCTCGTTCTTCGTAGTTATGCGCTACCTGAAGCACAGCGGTACTCTTACCGCTGTTCATTGCCCCATACCTAAAATACAGCTTTGCCATCTATATTTAGCATATACGACAACTAACTAGTTGCATATAATAAAAAAAGCTACGTTATGTAGTAGCTTTTTATAGTAATAAATTTTCTACAGTGCTGCTTCTAGGGCTGCCCATTCGGCTTTTACTTCTGAATCTGGAACGTTTACACTTACTTGGTCACCTGATTTAGCCTTGAAGTAAGTTACACTTGCAAGTAGTACGCGGTATTCATCTTTGCCAGCATTTACGTAGTAGTGACCGTCACGTTGGCTTAGTACCCCGACAACTTGCTTACGTGGGATAGGACCAATTTGCTTGTATAAAAATGCACCGTCATCTGCTATTGTGAGTTTTAAGATGTCACCTTGTACTAGTTTTGATTTGCTTGCATAGTTAGCAGGTACTGGATAAGTTTTGCCGTCGCTGCCAACCATATTTTGGCCGTCAAAAACACCCTCTATAACTTTGCCAATATTTTCTTCAGATTCAGCCGGGGCAACTATTCCGTCATTACCAACTAAGCTAACTAGAAGTTCTTTGGCTGCACCTAATGATGTCTCTGCCTCTGCTAATAATGCTTTTAGTCGCTTTATTTGTTTGTCTGGTATGTCTGCCACTGTTCGGTCCCCCGACTTATCTATTTGTTTCTCAAACTCTTAACTGTCAATAACGTAACATGACACAGCCGTCAAGTCAAAATTTTTACTCTGTTTCTGTGGATAACTTGGCGTAGAAAAAGCGCGCTTTCTTTTTAGAATAACGCGCTTCCTTGCTTAAAAGTGTTAAATATTAAGCTAGTTCTACAGTTGCACCTGCTGCTTCAAGAGTCTTTTTGTGTGCTTCAGCTTCTTCTTTTTTAGCTTTTTCTACAACTGTTTTTGGAGCACCATCAACAATTGCTTTAGCTTCACCAAGACCAAGGC
>JAYUPU010000090.1:0-17636 GCA_043759925.1 bacterium
ATCGTTAAAATTAATACTAGGCGAAAGTGGTGTAACTGGGGACTGTTCTAACACGCCGGTCACTATAAATTCGGTGTCGCGTATGGTAAAGGCTTTACCAATTGGTACGTTTTCACCGAATAGTTCGCTGGCGACACCACGCCCAATTACAGCATGATTTTTGGCGACATCGCTTGGCCCAAAAAATGATCCATACTCAACTTCTTTACCAATAATGTCAGGTAACTTATCATTTGTGCCTACAATACTAGAACGTTCCATGGTGCGGCCCTCATATCGGGGTAGTCCACTTATTGTCGCAACCGGGCTAGTATTTTGTATTCCTGTTAGTTTTGTAATACTAACGTAGTCTTGTTCGGTTAAGGTACCGCGTTGGCTGGCAAGGCTCTGCAGCGAATTTAAATTAACGGCTGAAGCATCTGTAAAACCAGGTTGTACCAAAATAAGGTTGCTGCCAAGTTTGTTAATTTGGCCACTAACTTGGTTACGCAGGCCATGCCCCAAACCAACAATAGTAATAACCGAAGCCACACTAATAATAATGCCAAGCATAGTCATTAGGCTTCTAGAACGTTGCTGCGACATTGATGCCAAAGCCATCTTTATATGTTCTTTGGTCATGATTTACCGCCTTTTTTGCGGGTGTTCTGTTTTTTAGACTTTTTTGTGCGGCGGGCTGGAGCTTTATTTTGTGGAATTGCCCGAATATAATCAGATACGCCGGCTAGGCGCTCTTCTTCACGGGTAGACCTTACGGCCTGCAAAGCGCGCTCCACGCGGTCTGGTAGTTGGCCAACAGCGGTTGCTTCGTCGTATACAATACTGCCGTCGCGCATATAAATAATGCGGGATGCATACCTAGTCAAAATAGGGTTGTGGGTAACCATTAAAATCGTATTGCCCATCTGGTGAACTTCGCTCAAAAGTTCCATAACTACACGGGTAGATTCGCTGTCTAGGTTACCCGTTGGTTCGTCAGCAATAATTATACTTGGGTTGTTAATAAGTGCGCGGGCAATAGCTGCACGCTGTAGTTCACCGCCACTAAGCTGATGCGGGTAAAAATACTCGCGTTCGCTTAGCCCCACTTGTTCTAGTACTGCTGCTGCCCGCTTAAGTCGTTTGGTTTGGCTAACACCTTTATATAGCAGTGGCAGAGCGACATTTTCTAAAATACTAACGCGCGGTAACAGGTTAAAAGACTGAAATACAAAACCAATGTTATCACGCCGTACCTTAGCGCGTTTGTTTACCCGCATTTTAGCTACGTCGCGTCCTTCTAGTTTATATGTGCCGTGTGTTGGCCTATCTAAAAGGCCAATAGTATTCATCAACGTAGTTTTACCGCTGCCACTTGGCCCCATAATTGCTAAAAACTCACCCTTGTTAATGCTAATTCCGACATCATCTAATGCAATAGTGGCGGCATCGCCAAAACCAAAAATGCGTGAAGAATTACTAATTTCTATAATTGCCATGTGTACACCTATAGTACCTCTATAAAAATACCAGCAGCAAGCATTACTACTAACAATGTGATGTGAAATAGGCTACATATGAACCAGTGAAGAATTTTATAAACTTTTCGCAGCTTAGGCAGTTTTGCTATAGTGCAACAAGCGGGCAGTATTTATTTTTAAGGAGAGGTCGCATAGTGGCCTAGTGCGCCGCCTTGGAAAGGCGGTATGGGGGCAACTCCATCGAGGGTTCAAATCCCTCCCTCTCCGCCAAATAAAGATGCCGGCTGTAAGCCGGCGTTTTTATTTGATAGAAAAGGATTTGAACGGGCGCGCCAGTGGCGCACCCCGGTCCCAACGCCCCTAGACAAGCCAAAGGCTTGGCGTGGGGTTTGCCCAAAGTGGGCAAAGGCAAATCCCTCCCTCTCCGCCAGAGATATAGTTCTAAAGAGCCGTCCACCTAAATACACATTAGGGGTGGGTGTGGGTCTTTTAATTTAGCTCGGGAACGTTACAAAACACCCATTCCCGTGTACTAGGGCGATGCTATTCGAACTGGCTTAGTTAAACTTTTTAGACCGTGGTTTTCGCTCTATATAAACCTTTTTGTCCTTGAGGAACAGTTCGTTCGGCAAGCAGTCGCTTTTCTTTGATTTTACAGTCCTAAATTCTGAGTAATATCTTCAACAGCAGTTTGGCCTTGTTCAGTCGCTGATGTGACAGCCTCAGTAGCACCTTCGGTTACTGTAGCAGCCTGATCTTGAATATCTTGAACAACCTGATTGTCCGCCAAACCACCTAGGACATCTCCAGCAGAACCTGCGGCTGCATCAGTAACACCACCGATTAAGTTTTGTATTGAGTCAAATAATCCCATAATTCCTCCCTTACTTATTAATTACCAAACGTTCCATATGCTTTATCAGCGGTCTAAGTTCTTGGGATTTATCTGTAACGAAATAATGATTTTTTATACCATACTCTCGGTTGTCTACGAGTCCTTCGGATTTAAGATAAGTTAGTTTTTTAGATAGAGTAACTGAATTTATATCAGTCATTCTTTTTAACTCGTTAAAAGATTTTTCACCAAAGTTCATTAGCTCATAAAGGATAAGAATATTGCTAACATCACCGATTACTTTGGCGATGCTCTTGGTTTTTGCTAATTGTTCTTGACTATATGTTGCTTGCATTGGTATACTTTGTTTACTAGTTAACAATACTTGCTAGTATAGCATCCGATTACTGTTTTGCAAACATAATTTAAAGGAGGGCAAATGAAATTAACAAAACTGAAGATAAGAAAACAAGATAGTAGTATAAAAATGAAGAGTGAAGATTTGCGGTATCTTCAGATGGCAATCTCAGGCAGAAGTGTTTACCGCAACCAAGTTGCGTCATACTTACGTAAACCTAAATACAGAAACGTAGAGTATTAGTGTTAAGATTAATCATTTTGCGAGAGTGATTAATCTTAAGGGGAGGTTCCGATAATGAACGCCATAATCTAAAAAAGCCCTGTACTTCTAGCATTTAAAATAATCTTCTTAGAAGTTCTTGTTGCGTTTGTCTACTTAGTTGTAGGAGGATTAGCGCAGTTATTAGGTGAGCAGCTTAACTACGACTTGAGGCTTATTTCGCCTTTTAGTCAGTTACTCTTACTGGTTATCGAGGTTGGTGTCCTTATATTCATGTTAACAAAGTGGAGTAGTGAAACGTATGAAGTAAAGAATGAAGAGCTTATTATGAGATACGGCTGTATCTGGCTTGCTGTGTCTCATTTGTCTCACTTTACCCTTAAGACTGCTAAGATATGAGACACTGGTATAGTTCCCGACCCGTGTGCTCCGCCAAACAAATCCCCCAATTTAAAATGGTATATATTAGATCACAACTGTAGTACCATCAGATTATGAGCACAATACAAGATATTAAGCAGCTCGGCACAGTTATGGGCGTGTGGGCGCACCCCGATGACGAGACTTTTAGTATGGCGGGCATTATGGCTATGGCTGCGCAAAATGGGCAAAAGGTTGTTTGCATCACAGCCACCAGGGGCGAGGCAGGGGTACAAGATGAATCCCGTTGGCCCGCGCATCGGCTTGCCGACATTCGTACAAGCGAACTAAAAGTAGCCCTGCAGGTTCTAGGAGTTACCAAACATATCTTTTTAGATTACGCCGATGGTGGCTGCGCAGATGCTGATACCAGCCAGGCAGTGCAGCAAATTACAAAACTTATAGATACCTATCAACCAGATACTATTTTTACCTTTGGGCCAGATGGTTTAACAGGACATATTGATCACAGCACTGTATCTGCTTGGGCAGTAGCGGCATCAAAATTAGCCACCAAAAAACCAGCCGTTTACTTTGCTTTGCAAACTACTGGGCAGTATGATGCCATGATGCGTGCGGACAAGCATCTTAACTTCTTTTTTAACATAGATAAGCCACCTACAAAAGATGAATGCGACTGCGATTTATGCTTTTGCCTCGATGCAGATTATCTAGCCTTAAAAAAACGTGCCTTAGCAGCCATGCCGTCTCAAACTGATAAATTTTTAACAATGTTCAGTGGTCAACTAACAGATATGATCGGCACAGAGGCTTTTACGCTATATACTGATTAGTATGAAACAGGTTGTAATTTTTGATTTTGACGGCACATTAGCTAACAGCATTGGCTTAGCTATTCGTTTATATAATAAACATGCTAGGCATTACGGGGCAGAAACAATTACAGTCAGTGAACTTGAAGATTTGCGCAAAATGGCCCGCGAACATGGCTACAAGCAAGTTCTAAAATACAAAAAGGTACGTTTATCACGCCTGCCAAGCATTGTGCTGACTGTCGGTAAAGAAATGCGAACGCACATGGCAGAAGTTAAACCATACGATGGAGTAATTGAATCGCTATTAGAACTTCAAGCCAGAGGTTACCGCTTAGGGGTACTTACTAGTAACCAGGAACATTTAGTGCGTGAATTCCTAGAAACACACCAATACCCGTTGTTCGATTTTATAGTGTCGGAAAAGACTTTATTTGGTAAAGACAAAGCACTAAAAAAGATAATAAAAAAATTTGCATTAGATAGCCGTGGGGTTGTATATATTGGCGACGAAGTACGTGATGTGGCAGCCTGTAACAGGGCACGAATAGATGTGATCGCTGTTACCTGGGGTGTAGCCGGAGTGGGCGGATTCACAAAAGCCCTTCCAACAAAAATTATAGATACACCGCAGCAACTTGTTCCAACTATTGCCGCACTTTAAGCGTGGTGGTAGCCGGTGCCAGCGTTTATTGTTGCGGCACGGTAGAGTTGTTCTGTAAGCACAAGGCGCATAAGCTGGTGTGGTAGTACCATTTTGCCAAATGATAAAACAAAATCAGCCCGACCCTGTACACGTTGGTCTACTCCGTGCGCACCGCCAATCACAAAGTAAACGTGCTTATATGACGCAAGAGCAGTGTATACCAGCTGGCTAAACTTCTCACTTGTGGGCATTGCGCCAAGTTCATCGCACAAAAAAACATACTCAGCGTTTTCTAAGGTTCGCAATATACTATTAGACTCCGAGGTGACACCCTTTTTTATTGTCGCCTCTTGTTTTGGGGAGAGCAAAAGCCATTCCACTTTAAAATGAGGATGTAGGCGCTTTTGGTAGAGTAGAATTGCATCTACCAAATGCGCATCATGAGCTTTACCAACCGAAACGATGTGTATTTTACGGGCCATGCCCCTAACTATACCACATCTGTTAATTAGCACTCTTGACACATGAGTGCCAAAAAGTGCTATACTAGTAGTGTTAATGTTAAAGTTAGTCGGAAAAGAGGAAATTATGAGTTCAGTAGTCGACACACATATCAGCGAACTTATTCACCAAGTATTGTTATACCGCGACCAAGGCCAGTGGGAAAAACTAGAGCAGTTTTTTACCGAAAAGCCATTTATTGACGATGAAGCACTAACGCAGCAAGTACCAAGCCAGCGCACAAGTAGCAGTGCTATTTATAACTGGCGCCGTATCGTTCGTGACCTGTACTACAGTGCTAAGCACAAAGTAGTAGGTGGAATGAAGATCGAGCGTATTGGTCGTAAAGAGGTTGCCGCCGAAAGCGAAGTAGAAGCAAAATACTACACAGCCAAGGGCAACACACGTTATGTGCTTAAAATGCGCGGTGTTTACAAGTACACCTTTAAAAAGGTAGCTGGACGCTGGAAGATTAGTGATATGAGATTTAGCCTTTTATCTAAGAGCTTCGAGCCAATCGGCGCGTAAAGAATACTAAAAAGTCTATAAATCACTCCGTACTTGATGCGGAGTGATTTTATTTTGTTAATGATTAGTATCGTATAGTATAAGCATATGCAGGAATACGCAGTAGTAACGGGTGCAACAAGTGGCATTGGGCTAGAGTTTGCTAGGCTTTTTGCGGCCGACGGAATATCGCTAGTTCTTGTTGCGCGCGGCAAGGCTGTACTAGAACAAGTGGCAACCGAGTTGCGTGACAGTTTTGCTGTTGATGTTCACATTATTGCTGCTGACTTAGCCAAGCTTGAAGATGTTGAATCTGTATATAAATATACAACCGTAAATAACTTGCCTGTACGATACGTTATAAATAACGCCGGGGTAGGTGATTACGGTAAGTTTATAGATGGATCATGGCAAAAAGAACTAGGAATGATTAACCTGAACATTGTAGCGTTAACGTATTTAACTAAGCAGTATGCGGCCCTATTTGTTAAAAAAGGCAACGGGCATATTGTTAACGTTGCCAGTACGGCCGCGTTTAGCCCAGGGCCACTTATGGCTGTATATTTTGCCACAAAAGCCTATGTACTGCATTTTAGCGAGGCAGTTGCAACAGAAGTACACAAGCACGGTGTACGAATAACGGCGCTGTGTCCAGGGCCAACCGCCAGCAAGTTTCAAGAGGCCGCTGCTATGTCAGATAGTAATTTAGTACAAGGTAAAATGCTACCGACTGCTGCACAGGTGGCGCATTATGGCTACAAAGCCATGCGCCGCGGCAAAGTTGTGGCTATACATGGTACAAGCAATAAAATTGGCACCTATGCAGTTAAGCTATTGCCACGCCGAACAGTACGGGCGTTAGTACACCGCGCCCAAAAAACACGTTAATCAGCGTAAGTCGCGTATAATACTAAGCATGAACATTTTGTTAGTTTATGCGCATGACGATGCTAAGTCTTTTACGGCGTCACTACATAACGTAGCGCAAAGCATACTTACTCAACAGGGTCATAACGTTGTATCTAGCGACTTGTACGGTGTAGGATTCCACCCAGTGGCCGAGCGGTATGACTTTACTACTCTTACAGGCGAGCATTATAACTATATGTCCGAACAAGAAGCCGCGGCTAAGCAAGACTGGGCTTACTCGCCAGATATTGTTGAAGAAATTCAAAAGATAAAAGAGGCTGAAGTTATATTATTTTATTTTCCACTTTGGTGGAACGCACCGCCGGCTATATTAAAAGGTTGGCTAGACCGTGTGCTAACAAAAGGTACTGCCTGGAACGGTGACCATTTATTTAGTACTGGGTTGCTGCGCGGAAAGGCGGCCGGTGTAGTTGTATCTGTAGGGGACCCCGAGAGTTTTTATAGGCCAGATGGTTTGCATAAAGCTACAGTGCAGCAAATGCTATATCCGATGTTGCATGGTACGTTGGCATTTTGTGGTTTTAACGTACTTGAACCCTTTGTAGCTTATGACTTAACGGCAGGGAATGAATACGGGATTCAGGAACATTTACGCAACTACACCGACAGGGTAACTAACCTAGAATCCAACCCCAAGTTTTTGTACAAGTATTAATTATGATAAAACCCTAATACGGGTTTTCTCATCTAAGCCGGGTCACAGAATAAATCTGCCGGCCCGGACTGCTCTTTCCAAATATCTAAGCAGCCTATATTGGGCTGTCTTTTAGTCCTAAAAGCCACCCCACAAATGTTGCAATAGGGTGAATCAAAAACCATACAAGGCCTATCCACAAGTAAGCACTATGTGGAAGATCGACAACAATTGATGCCAGCAATAAACCACCGACTATATAGTCTATCTGATCAAACGGAAACCACGCCGTGCCAGACGGTACACCGAACTGTCGTTTAAAAAAGCTTTTTATAGCGTCACCTGCAAGCGCTCCAAAACCCAATGCTAGTCCAAGTGCAAAACAGGTTGCGTAGCTGTCGTAACTAATTAGGCTCATATTTCTTACCCACGCTATATGTTGGTAGGCAAAACCTTGGCTCAAGCAAGTAACCACACCAACTAGTACGCCAACAAGTAAACCACGTACGGTTTTGTGGTTACCAAATATACGCTTGCCCCTAAAGTTTTTATGGGCATCTATCGGCATATCTAGGTGTGCAATACCGGGTACGCGGCTTGCAAAAACAGGTGCTGCATTAGCAAGGCCGGCCGGCAAAAAAAACCACAGCGCAAATAAAATGTCGCCAATCATTTTTTAAGCCCAACCCTTTTACCAAGCCTATTAAGCTTTGGATACAAAAGCGTGTAGATGGGTGCGCGCCTATGGGCAAGTGCCGTCATTTTTATAGTGCTAGTTAGTGAGCCGCGCGCTGGTGGTTCGGTAAGAATACTGTAACTATGCCCTAGGCCTCTGTATCCATGCGCATCGCTGCTACTGGCCCCTGGCTTGTTATGTAGCTTGGCCCATGTGGCTGCTTGCAAGGAATGCTTTTGTGACAGTGAACGGCCGTTATTAACTTCTATTATATCTACCAAGTCAGTAATGCTATCTAACACTTCACGCTGTATGCCACTTCGCACGGTTTCAAAAGGGTGGGGTACATATACTAGGCCACCCTGATCTTTAATTAGCTGCGCAGTTTTTTTAGCTGATTTGCCGGCCGGTACTTCACAACGTAGATAAAGGCCGATAAGTTCGCCCTGTGTCGTGGTAATTTCTTGGCCAACAATAATTTTATCACCCAATGCCTTGTTAAGGCCAAGTGCAAAATCTACGCGGTCGTGATCGGTGATAGCGATGTAGTCTAACTTTTCGTTTTCTAATGCCTTGGCATATTGCTCAGGAGAAATACCACCGTCGGGCGATGCTTCAGAATGGGTATGCAGATCAACTTTATACATCACGTTTTTCTTGTTTTTTAATATACCGACTTATTTTTAAAAATCTTGTAATGGTAGTTATTGTAGTGAGCAAAATTATAACCCATAAGATTTGGGGGAGGATAGGGAATAACAGTCCAATTACAATCAAAAACATTCGTACTTCGTACCTTGCGATACCATCACTAAACAGTCTGTTGAGCGTCTGTGGTTCGGAGTATTTTAGACTTGCAATCGCCATTTCACCCTTTGCTTTGGTATAACTAACAAGCATTGATGTCCCAAGTGCTACGACAGCTAGTACGATATCGCGTTGATTGTAGTCGGGGTGCACACTAATAAAAAATGCAAGCGCTATATATAGAATTACTTCTTTCATTCGGTCACTAACGGCATCATGAAACATTCCCCTAGCTGATGCAGTATGTTGTATACGGGCAAGTGCACCATCAAGGCTATCCATAAGACCAAATATTACTAGCAATAAGGCTGCTAAGCGTGGTGCTGGATAATTATCTAATGTGAGTACTATAAATATCGCAAAATGACCCAGTACTGACAAAATAGTTATATGATCGGGTGTCACGTGGCCGCGGCTTATCTTATTAATAACGTTAGCCGGTACTAGCATCCAACTGCGTACAGTCTTGGCTAATATATTTAGTACTGTGTCCATGTTGCCAAGTATATCCCATAACAGAGGTAGATGCTATACTGTGTCAATGAACAAGGTGTTTATAAGTGGTAAGTATGCAGCAATAACTAACAGTATTTTAATCGCGTCAGCGGCTGCGTTAGGGTTGTATTTGCTACGTTTTGCTTTCACCGGCGATGTTATGTTTGGATTCATGGCCTGGAACCTAGTGCTTTCACTGCTGGCACTATTGGCGGCCGTAACTTGCAAGGTGTCTGCGGGCATAAAGCAAAATAAGCCAGCAATTGTTGCAGGTATAATCTGGTTATTATTGTTACCAAACACCTTTTATATGTTGACAGACTTTATTCATGTTAAAGATGCGGGTGATATTACTGTCATGTTTGACATTGTTATGGTGGGGCTGTTTGCTATGAATGGATTTTTGCATGGAATTCTATCTTTATACATAGTGCACAAATTAATTTTAAAAAAAGTTTCACCTATGCGCGCCACGCTAGGGGTTGGTGTCGTTATATTACTTGCTAGCTTTGCTGTAGATATGGGGCGCTATTTACGTTGGAATTCGTGGGATGTGCTGCTCCACCCAGCCGATCTATTACTTGATGTTAGCGATACTCTGCTTCACCCCTTTACATATGACCGTTCTTATTTAGTAACAGGTGTGTTTTTTGTAGCAATAAGTTCGCTGTACGCTGTTTTTTGGCAACTGACAAAGGTACAATATAAAAAATGATCACACTTCAAAACACAGTTCAGCAGATTGTTGATAATTTATACCCAAGCAGCGCTACTAGCATTACTCTTACACGGACCGCGCCTGAACACGGTGATTTTGCATCCAATGTGGCCATGCAGCTTACTAAAAAACTTGGTAAAAGCCCGCGTGAAATCGCCGAAGAAGTTGCTGCATCGCTACGCCGGCACGGCGATATTGCTAGTGTTGATATTGCCGGCCCGGGTTTTATTAATATTCGCATAACAGATGCAGCATTGTTGGCTAGCCTAACTACCGAACTAACTAAGCCACTAGCTGGCAAAAAAATCTTAGTTGAATATAGTGACCCTAATCCGTTTAAGCCACTTCATGCCGGGCACTTATACACTACGCTTGTGGGCGATAGTATTGCACGGCTCGTACAGCAAGCTGGCGCCCAAACGGTACGATTAAATTTTGGTGGTGATGTTGGTAGACACGTAGGTATATCTATGTGGGCAATTATAAAAACATTAGGCGGCGAAAACCTGGACGCATTAAACGCAGTTGCAGATGCAGATAGGCCAAACTGGCTTGGGCAGCAATATGTACAAGGCACAGAGGCATTTGAAACTGATGATACGGCCAAGGCAGAAATTATTGAAACTAATAAAAAAGTATATAAACTACACGAAACAAATGATCACGATAGCGATTTTGCAAAAATATATTGGACATGCCGCGACTGGAGTTACGCCTACTTTGCTAAGTTGTATATCGAACTAGGAGTGGTGCCATTCGATAGATATATTCCAGAAAGTGAAGTTACGCCACTTGGCCTAGCCACAGTAAAAGAGCAGTTGGCCAAAGGAGTTTATGCGCAAAGCGACGGCGCAGTGGTGTTTGTGGGTGAGCCGTTCGGTTTACACACACGTGTATTTATTAATAGCGAAGGTTTGCCTACGTATGAGGCAAAAGACGTAGGCCTAAGCCTAACAAAATGGCAAGATTACCAATTTGATACGTCGATCATTATTACTGCTAATGAACAGATGCAGTACATGCAAACTGTAATAAAAAGTATCGAACAATTTGCGCCTGAACCAGCAAAACGTACTTTGCACCTTACGCACGGTTTTGTTAAGCTTCAAGGCGGTATAAAAATGAGTAGCCGCAAAGGCAATATCGTAGCAGCGCTAGATATAATTGCTGCTGCCCGCACGGCAGGCACCCAAACCGGTATTGCACCAAATGAATCTACAATATTAGCAGCAATTAAGTACGCGTTTTTAAAACAGCGCATCGGTTCAGATATTGTTTACGACCCAATTGAATCTATTAGTATGGCAGGCAACAGCGGCCCATATTTGCAGTACGCACATGCTCGTGCAAAATCTATTTTGCAAAAATCTACTGTGCAACCAGAACAGCTGCAAAACTTAGACCCCAGTGAGCGTACATTAGCTGTTAAAATTTCTGAATATAATGAGGTAGTTGGCAGGGCACAATCAGAGTATATGCCGCATCATATATGTACGTATTTATACGAACTAACCCAAACATTTAATCGTTTTTACGAAAACGAGCAAGTTATTGGGTCAGACCGCGAGGCTGTGCGCTGTACACTACTAGGCATATACGCCATTACCTTGCAGCAGGGGCTTGATCTGTTGGGCATAGACGCACCCCAACAAATGTAGCTTAGTATTAGTTAGTAGATAGGTTAATTGTTTCCTGTACAGTTTTTGATATTTCACCTATAAACGGAATTTCATTAAATATTGATAACACCCACAAAATAAGCGCTATACCAACAGTAGCCCCAATTATGCCGCCAATACTAAACGTAATACCACGTACAAAATTTTCCCAGTATAACTTCTTCTTATCTATGTAGCTACTAGCAAATAGCACCTCAAGGGCTTTTGCTGCATTGGTAGCTTCGTCTTGGGTCAATATTTTTTTTGGCGCGTTTTTAATCATAACTTAACTATACTATGGCTTACCTTATTTTGTGTAAGCCTGGGTATACCTAAATGCTTGTGTTTATGACACAATACTAATAATGAAATTAGCACATTTAATTTACCCTCATCAACTTTTTGCGGCTGATGTTTTGCCGCAAGGCACTACGCACGTATTTGTAATAGAAGATCCGCTGTATTTTGGTACAGATGCCCAGTACCCAGTCATGTTTCATAAACAAAAACTCATTTTACACCGCGCTAGCATGCGTAGGTATATTGAAGAAGTTTTGTGGCCAGCAGGGTTTGAAGTTGAATATGTTGAATGCCGTGATTTGCAAGATAGTGGCGATGTATTGCAGCGCCTAAAAGGTTTTGATAGCCTGACAGTTTTTGATGTAGTAGACGACGTGTTGGGAAGGCGGCTGCAAACAGCCAGTACAACCATCCCTGAAGTACCGCAGCTAAAGGTATTAGACACACCAAACTTTTATTTAAAAAGGTCTGAAGTTACAGATTATTTTGCAGGTACAAAAGCTAACCCATTCAATGAATTTTATCAGTGGCAGCGTGAACGTTGGAATATTTTAATAGGTGATAACTACAAGCCGGTGGGTGGTAAATGGATGCTAGAACCCGAGACTCATAAAAGGCTTCCAAAAGACCACCAATTGCCAACATTTGAAGTTTTTGGCAGTAACAAATATGTTGAAGAAGCCAAGCACTACATTGACAAAAACTTTGCGGATAACCCTGGCAGTGTCGATGCTTTTTGTTGGGCAACAAATCACCAAGAGGCTGCAGACTGGCTAGCGTCATTTGTAGAAAATCGCTTAGACGATTTTGGTACCTACCAAGATGCTATTGACGGCCACGCACCATGGATTTACCATAGTGCAATATCGCCAGCACTAAATATTGGGTTACTTAGCCCTCATCAAGTAATCCAAGCTGTAATCGATCGTCACAACAAAAACCCTGTCGATCTAACTAATCTAGAAGCTTATGTTAGGCAAGTACTGGGTTGGCGCGAATATGTACGTGGATTATATGTAACGCGCGGAGTCACAATGCGTACCAGCAATGTGTTTGCACACAAAAAGTTACTTACACAAGACTGGTATGTGGGTACAACGGGCCTACCACCTGTTGATGATGCAATAAAAAAAGTGCACGAGCGTGCATACCTGCATAATATTGAGCGACTTATGATTGTTGGCAACGCTATGTTTTTAAGCCATATCGACCCAAACGAGGTATATACGTGGTTTATGGAAATGAGCATAGATGCCTACGACTGGGTTATGGTACCAAATGTGTATAGCATGAGCCAGTATGCTGACGGCGGAACTATGACCGACAAACCAAATATAAGTAGCAGCAGCTATATTTTACAAATGAGCTGGTACCAAAAAGGTGATTGGTGCGATGTTTGGGATGGGCTTTATTGGGGCTTTGTGTACGATCAAAAAGATGTGCTTGCTAAAAACCCGCATACTAAACCAATTGTGGCCCAGCTAAATAGGCTAGACGATGACCACAAGCGTATTATTGGTTACCGCGCCCAAGACTTTTTAAACTCTAAAACAAAAACAGCTCCGTAAACGGAGCTGTTTTAATATCAACGTGTCGAATTAACGAACGTTATTGGTTCGGCCTGGGCGGCTGTTTAAAGCATTTTGGTGAGCAACGAAGTGGTTCCAGTCATGTAAACGTGCTGGGTCTACTGGGCCGACTCCTGTACCGTTGGTTAGGAATATGTTTAGGGCTGTTGTGCTTGGTGTTCTGTTTCTTGGCATGATATTTTTCTCTTTTCTTTTTTGTTATTTTGTTTGTTTCTCGTTGTTGGCCAACGTTGAGAGTAATTACATAATAGCATAAGCTTTACCATTTGTCAATATTCGGTCACTAACTAAACTTATTACTTACGTTTTTAGCAGATATTACGTATAGTTAGATGTAATGGAACAAAAAGCGGTGGATCCAAGCGCAGCTTGGTTGCGTAAGTGGGTAATATCTCAAAAAATTAGCATTTTTATAGTGTTAGTTTTTGCAGCTGTAGGCATTGGTTTTACTCTTGTGCAGCCGATTCCGTTTAAGTTGTTAGCCGATGTTGTTTTTGGTGACTTACCACCACCCGGTTATTTAAGTTGGGTTACATCACGCCAACAAATGTTGGTTGTTGTCGCAGTAATGAACTTTGTACTATTTGGGTTTGGTAGCGTGTTTAGCTTTGTAGCCGGAATTGTGCAGCAAAAAATAGAAGCCCGCTTAGACCTGGCGGTTCAACGTGAAATTTTGGCCAGTATAATGGTTTTGCCATATAACGAACCGGGTCGTATGCAAAACGGCGAATACCTGTACCGCCTTAGTGGCTTGTACACCACTGTAGCTAACTTTATATTTGGTACCGTTATAACAGTAATAAGGTCTGTAGCTATGATGTTTGGTATGGTGGCTGTATTGCTGCTTATGAATCCGCTACTTGCAGCGATAGCCTTTGCAGCTATGCCGCTACTTTTTGTGTCTACAAGGTTTTTTAGTAAAAAACTTCAAAGCCAATCGCAAATTGTCACAGATTACGAAGATAAAATATATGCCGCTAGTAGCGAGACTGTAGAAAATGTTCGTATGGTACAGGCTTTCAATAAAGAAGCTGTGCAGCTTAATCGCTTTTTGAACTTAAGTAGGACGCGCAATAACGAATCTGTAAAGCTATCTACGCTTGGTAGTTTTTTCGGTACCACAAATTCTTTTATAAATACAATTGCATCAACTGCAGTGTTACTTATCGGTGGGTCATTAGTTTTTAGTGGCCATACATCGTTCGGTGCACTTTTGGTTTTTACAAGCTATATGGCCAACTTACTAGAACCGCTAGAAAGCCTGAGTGGGGCAATAGCTGGCTGGAAACAGCAGCGTGCCCAAGTGTCTAAACTGTACGATGTTATAGAAGTTAGCGATAGATGGCGCCGCGACAGCGGGCCAGAGCGTCCCCAAGGCTTGCAGGGCACTATTACACTCGAAGGACTTAGTTTGTACCGCGGTGAATCGCCAGTACTTCTAGACGTTACCCATACTATAAAGGCTGGTAGTAAAGTTGCAATTATCGGCCCATCGGGCACCGGTAAAAGCACGCTATTTAACATTTTGCTGCGCTTTTTGTCACCTAGCGCCGGTGTAGTTAAAATCGACGGTATCGAACTAAAGCAGTTCGATCTTGGGTATTTGCGCCGCAAGATTGCCTTGGTAGATCAGTCTCCCCAGCTAATTAGCGCTAGTGTGGCCGAAAACATCGCGTTTTCTACCCTTGACGAACAACCTATAAACGCCCAGGCAGTTACAGAGGCTGCCGAAAAAGCAGGGGCGGTAGAGTTTATTCAAGCACTAGGTGAGCAGTTTGCTGAACAATTAACTATTGGTAGTGATCACGACCTAAGCGGTGGGCAAAAGCAACGTATAAGCATCGCTAGGGCATTATATAAAGATTCACCTATTATGTTGTTTGACGAACCAACATCATCGTTAGATGAACAATCGCGCAACAAGGTTGCCGAGACGATTAAAAACATTCACGGCAAAACAGTGCTGCTTGTAACGCACGATATGAGCATACTATCGATTGTTGATAGTATTTTGGTGCTGCACGAACATAAGTTAGTACCCGTAGAAGAACTTGGTGGCCTAGAGGCGTATCGTAAAATGTTAGAAGAACAAGAAGGGGCGGGGCAGAGTTTTGAAACGTTACCGGAGCTTGCCGAGACGCCCGAAACTATATCAGAAGAAACTACGCCACTTGTATCGCAATCCATCCACGGCGACCTGTTGTCACCGGCCAAAAAACCAGTGCTACCCCCGCAGCCACAAGAAACTGGTGATGATAGTAAATCTGATAGTGGCGAAATACAACTACACTAATTTGTAGCAAATACAACACGAATTGACTGCCGTACAGGCGTACAATAGTGTAGTAGGAGGCAACATGTTACACGCAACACACCAGCAAATTAAGTCAGTAGGAAATAAAATAGGGCTTACACCTGAGCAGATAGAACAGGTGTTGCAGGTAGATGCCAAACACGAATTTGAGATTTTACTTAAGAATGGCCAAAGGCACAATGCATATCGTATGCAGCATAGTAATGCGCGGGGCCCATACAAGGGCGGAATACGCTTCCATCCTGAAGTTAATGCAGACGAAGTGCAAGCCCTAGCAACATTAATGAGCCTTAAAACAGCGGCTGTAAATATTCCTCTTGGCGGCGGTAAGGGCGGCATACAGGTTAACCCAAAACTGCTAACAATCGTCGAACTAGAAGAGCTATCCCGTAAGTACGTTCAGTACCTTGCGCCCCACATTGGCCCACAAAAAGACGTACCTGCACCTGATGTTAATACCGACCCGCGCATTATTGACTGGATGGTGGACGAATACGAGGGCATAACGGGCGATACTACAAAGGCTAGTTTTACAGGTAAAAGCCTTGGCAATGGCGGCAGCGAGGGCCGCGATGCAGCGACCGGACGCGGCGGTGTTATAGTACTAGCCGAACTTTTAAAGCATATGGGCAAGGCTAACAAAAAACTTACTTACGGCATACAGGGCTTCGGTAATGTCGGATCATTTTTTGGCCTAGTTGCCGCAAACGATCAAAAAAAATGGCAAATGGTTGCTGCTACAGATAGCAGTGGTGGAATCTACGAAAAGAATGGCCTATGGCCAGCCGAACTTGAAGATTATAAAAAGCAAAAAAAGCAGCTGCATAGTTACCCAGCCGGCAACAAAATTACCAACGATCAACTTTTATCTTGCGACGTAGATGTATTGGTTTTGGCCGCACTAGGCGACGTTGTTACAGCAGAAAACGCTCACCTAATTAAGGCAAAATTTGTGCTAGAACTTGCCAATGGCCCTGTAGACGATCAAGCTCATGCGTTACTTGAAAAGCGCGGCATAATGGTGGTACCCGATATTTTGGCTAATAGTGGCGGTGTAATAGTTAGCTACCTAGAATGGATGCAAAACCTAGACGATAAACACTGGTCACTTAGCAAAGTTAATAAGACACTATATTCACTTTTGCAGGATGCAGTAGCTACTATCTACGATGCAAGTGTTGATAAGCATATGAACCTTAAAGAAGCTGCATTGGCAGTGGCTATGCAGCGATTGTTGCAAGCTAGCTAAATTATATTAAGAAGTTGAATATGTCACAGCAATCAAGTAAGCAAGATAATACGGTTTGGTTTAAGGCTAAAAAGTACGGCTACGGCTGGAGCCTGCCTTTAACTCGGGCTGGATGGGTTACCTTTTTAGGCCTTTTAGGTATAGGCCTAGCACCACTATTGTATTTATCTATTTGGTATAAAGGCGACGCATACTGCCAAAGTGTAGTATTAAGTGGCATAAGCGCCGCCTGCGATCCACATGCCGAAACGGGTGCGTACCTTATGGCTGCATTATTTTGGCTGATAGCATGCATACTGTTACTTGCGCATATTTGTTCGATAAAGGGTCAGCCTGCTAAATGGCGTTGGCCAAAAAAGGCTAAACATGCAAAAAAATCCTAAATTAACGCCACAGCAACAGGATGTATTGTTTAACAAATCCACAGAGGCACCATTTAGTGGCGAACTTTTGCATAACGACCAAACTGGTGCCTATACCTGCGCAAATTGCAGCGCAGAACTATTTATGTCTGATACAAAGTTTGATAGTGGCAGCGGTTGGC
>JAYUPU010000091.1:0-5967 GCA_043759925.1 bacterium
TGTATGTTCAAAAGTAAAATACGTGCCAGTATGTCTTTAATTTTTTGAGATAAAATAGGTTCTAGCGGAGTTGTATAGCTCCACCAAACAGAACGATAGGAGCATTTTTTGCTTGATAAGACCCAAATTACCGATGTAGTTTGGGTCTTTTTTTGTGGTTTGGTAAAAAACCAGTGATATAATATGATTATGAGTAAAAACGACGACGGCTATGTAGGTGTTCTTCTTGAAGAAATACGTGATCAGAACAAAGCAGTCCTAGAAGCAGTTGGAGATATGCAGATTAATGTTGAAAAAATACAAGGAATTGAAGAAAATATTGAAGAATTAAAAGGCGACATGAAAGTTGTAAAAGCAGTTGTAACAGACATTGGGAAGCAAGATGCTGTACAGAATCAAAGAATCACTCGTCTTGAAATGGCATAACAGCTGAGCACATTAGCTTTTCAATCTCCTGAAATTCGATTAAGGCATCGGTTTCCGGTGTCTTTTTCATTTGTACGAATCCTTACCTACTAATTTAGGTTCAAGTCCTTAAAGCCCTATACCTCTCATGCTTGCATTTCTGATACGCATATTCAATAATTGATTTAACTTTGAGTTAACTAAGTATTGTAAAACAGGAGTCGAATGAGTCTTTATTCAGAATATGACCCAAGCAAATGTGGCGAAAAAGGTGAATGGGCTTCTTTGCAGTATGCAAATAGAGTGTCTAGATGGCGGTCTTGGAAAAATGTTGCAATTGTAATAGGTCCTGTAGCTGTAGCTCATGAAGGAATGTGGCCGACTTTTGACAATAAATTTGAACTTGAAGTACCTTCCTTTGTGATCTGTGGAAGTATGGAAGTTCGTACTGGCCGTATTGAAGGCCAGCAACCCGTTAAAGGTCTTACCATAGTCTACCCGTTGGTGTATGTTGAGGAACTTCGTGCATTCGCGGAACTTATTAACGATGAAGATGAACCTATCACTCATATGTGGGTAGATTTTGGCAATGCGGATGTTATTCGTGCTCATAGGGGCAGAATTCCTTTCGTAGACTTGGCTGGAGGTGCTCACGAAGTGCCAGCTGAAACACTCTCATTAACAGTTTAGTTTCTTGCTATTTTCAGATTTCGGGTTTCTGACCCCAATAAAAGTTTGGTGTGCGTTCTTTATAAGGCACCAAACAAGAACAGGCGATTAAACTGTTTTTTGTTTTGAGAAATCTTTTAGGGCAAGCAGAATTCTAGCAGGCATTTAAGGATGATAATGCTTATGCTTGCATTGGCATGCGCATTGTTTATATAGTTAGTTAACTAACCAAGGGGACCAAAGTGGCTGCAGGTACTTTTTACGAAAAATTGGACGTATTGGCTGACCAACAGCGCTTTTTGTGCGTAGGGTTGGACCCAGACCCAACTAAGATACCTTCTTATTCAACTTACTACGCCCCTGTTGACGGAGCTTTTGATTATATGACTAGGGTTGTAGATCAAACAGTCGAAATCGCTGGTGCGTTTAAGCCTAACAGTGCATTTTACGAACGTTTTGGTTCAGAAGGTGTGAATCGTTTGGGTAAATTAGTTTCCTACATAGCTGACGTTGCGCCTGACGTACCTATTATTCTTGACGGTAAAAGGGGCGATATTGGTAATACTAATAGCGGCTATGTCGAAGCGCATTTTGACGAACAGAATGCTGATGCCTTAACAATAAACCCCTACCTAGGTGCCGTGGCTAATAGTCCGTTCCTAGATAGGGCAGACAAAGGCGTTATAGTTTTGGCGCGCACATCTAACCCAGGTGCGGCAGAGTTCCAGGATATTCCTGTACATGCTACCGACCTTAGTACGATGGATGATAGCAATGGTGAGCGATACTTTTCAGACTACGCGCTTACTGCAGCCATCAATGCTCATAATGGCAAGTATACTTTCCCGTTATTCGCAGCGGTGGCTGCTAATGTTAGATATCGCTGGAACTATTTTAATAACTGCGCAGTAGTTGCAGGTGCAACTTATCCTAAAGAGTTAGAATTAATACGCAATATTGTAGGTGACTATATGCCTATTTTAATACCAGGCGTTGGTACGCAGGGCGGACTAGCTGACCAATCTGCTATGTTAGGCTCTAATAAACACGGCAGACGATTTTTAATAAATGTATCTAGCGGTATTAGTGCACCTGGCGGTAATAAAACATTCGGGCAAGCAGCACAAGACTACCATGAACAGATTTTAAAAGGCTTAGACGATAAACATAAGGCAGGGCTTTAAAATGGCAGAACGACTATTATCACAAAATCATCAGGCTGAATTAGCTAATAAGCTATTTACTTCAGGAATATTTGGTGTTAAAGCCGGCGCAGAACTAGTTGAACTTAAAAGTGGCCGAATGTCACCGCACTACGCAGATTTGCGCAAAGGCCTTGGCAACCACCAAGTAAAAACAACAATAGTAGGTAGCTTGACAATGCAGATATTGATGTATGTAGATGCACAACTACTACCCGAAGCCGTTCCACTAAAGGCAGCGATAGCCGGCTCATTTGATGCGGTTATTGGTATACCCGAGGCAATGACTAGTTATGCATCAAGTGTAGGCGACGCACTTAAGCTACCAACCCCAGCTATGCGAGCAGATTTTAGCGGTGGCGGTAATAAGTCACCTATATTAGGCACATATTTACCTGGTGCCAGGGTAGCTTTACTTGATGATGTGATTACGCAGGGCGAAGAAAAGATTAGGGCCGTTGAAGCACTGCGCGCACTAGGCTTAGTACCAACTGCGATGTTTGTAGTTCTAGACCGTGAAGAAGGCGGCATACCTGCCGTTGAAGACGCAACGGGCATCAAGGTTTATCCAGCTATTGGTGTTAGCGGCTTAATGAATGCTATGCAGGGCACCGGGCATGCATCAGAGGCAGAATATATGCGCGTGAAGAGTTACATCGGAAATTACGGCGAACCGCATGCGCAACATGCTATGGGATACGCACCGCAATAGTTTTTTATAGACATATACCCATAATATATATAATGCTATAGCTTTAGTATGGAACTGTAACAAAACAACCGCCTATAGTATTATTAGTCTAAGCATTATGAACACACAACCATACAAAGGATCGCGGGATTTTTACCCAGAAGATAAAAGGCTACAAAAGTGGTTGTTTGCTAAGTGGGCAGAAGTCTGCGAAACATTTGGCTACGAACAATACGATGCCCCAATGCTAGAAGAAACAGCTTTGTATAAACTAAAGGGCAGTGACGAGATTTTAAGCGAGCAAACATATACATTCTTAGACCGCGGCGAGCGTAGTGTGACTATTCGTACCGAAATGACCCCTAGCGTTAGCCGAATGGTGGCAGCAAAGCGCCAAGAGCTTGCATACCCTTTGCGTTGGTATAGCATACCTGAACTATGGCGCTACGAGCGCCCCCAGCGTGGCCGTTTACGCCAGTTTTGGCAGTTAAACGTAGATATTTTTGGCGTGGAAGGCCAATATGCCGAACACGAAATCATTAGTATAGCTGATGCCATTATGCAATCTGTTGGCGCTAAGCGCAGCATGTACCAAATTAAGCTTAATAGCCGCCTTTTTATGGACTACATATTTAAAGACTACCTGGGTCTTGACGATGTAGAATCTGCCACTATACGCCGGCTTGTTGATAAAATGGCAAAAATGGACCCAGCAGCTTTTGCAGCCGGCATCGAGGCAAGCATGGGACCAACACCCCGTGATGATGGTGCGCCGGCCAAGCTTATGCAGATTCTGCAAACAAAATCATTAGACGACCTGCCCTCTGATGTTGCAGCACACCCTAGTATTGCCCAACTAAAGCAATTGATTGTACTACTTAAAACCAGCGGCATCACAAATACAGTTTTTGATATAAGCCTGATGCGTGGTTTTGACTACTACACAGATATTGTATTTGAAGTGTTTGATACTAACCCTGATAACAACCGTAGTATGTTTGGCGGCGGCCGCTATGACGGACTTGTTGGATTATTTGGCGTAGAAGCTGTACCAACAGTAGGTTTTGGAATGGGCGATGTGACCTTTACAAACTTTTTAGAAGTGCACGGCTTATTACCATCCCTAGATAGTGAAATAGAAATTTACATGGCATTTATTGGCGATATGTACACTGCCGTGCAGCCCTTATTAAGTGAACTACGCGATGAGGGTGTAAAAGTGGCGGTTGATACAACAGGTCGCAAACTAGACAAACAAATTAAAACTGCTCAAAAAAAAGGTATTAAATATGTAATATTTGTTGGCGAGCAAGAACTACAATCTGGCCTATACCGTGTTAAAAACCTAGATTCAGGGTTAGAACAAACTTTGTCTAGTGCAAGGCTAATTGCATTAATTAAAGATAAGCGTCAAAACTAACACAGTTTCCAATAATCCGCTCGTGCTCGCATAAACCCCAGTGTATCTGTTATACTAGCATTCTATGAAATTTACTATTACACACCCAAAAACAACAACCGTCCAACTGCATATTACTGCAGAACAACACGAACTAGACAAGTACAAAAATACTATTCTAAAAAAACTTCAAAAACAAATTAAAATGGCTGGTTTTAGGCAAGGTACCGCACCACTAGAACTAGTCGAAAAGCAGGTAGATCAAAACACTCTCCAGCAAGAATTTTTAGACGAGGCACTAACTAACTTGTACAGTGCGGCTGCCCGCAGCGAAAAGCTTCGCCCAGTGCAAAGCCCCCAGGTTACAGTTCAAAAATTTGTACCTTTCACATTCTTAGAATTTGAAGCGACAGTACCTGTTATAGGCAAAATAACATTGCCAGATTATAAAAAAATCAAGATAGATAAAAAGCCAGCAATAGTTACGGCCAAAGACGTTGACGCTGTAATACAAAACTTGCGTACGCGTGCTGCTACTAAAAATGATGTTACCCGTGCTGCAAAAGACGGCGACCAAGTATGGATAGATTTTGATGGTTTTGACCAAAAAGGCAAGGCTATCGATAGGGCTGACGGCAAAGACTACCCGTTGGCTATAGGTAGCGGTACGTTTATCCCGGGTTTCGAACCCGAACTTATAGGCAAAAAACAAGACGACGCGGCAGAATTCACACTTACTTTCCCTAAAGACTACGGTGTAAAGACTATGCAGGGCCAAAAGGTTACGTTTAAAGTCAAAGTTAAAAAGGTACAAGAAGTAGTATTGCCAAAACTTGATGATGCCTTCGCAACTACGCTTGGGCCATTTAAAACACTTAACCAGGTTAAAACAGACATTAAAGCACAGCTAATGTTAGATAAAGATAACGAAACTCGCCGCGACCACGAAGCAGCAACATTGCAAGCTATAGTTTCTAAAACTAAAGTAGATATCCCACAAGAAATAGTCGAAGAACAGATGCAGATGCTGCTCGGCGAAGTACGTCAAAATGCTGTTCAGCGTGGCCAAACTTATGAAGATTTGCTAGTAGCCGAGGGTAAAACAGAAGAAGAATATAAAAAAGATGTCTTAGAGCCAGAAGCAAAAGACCGTATATATGCCGGCCTTGTGTTAAGCGAGATAGCTGCTTTAGAAAAAATTACAGTTGAAACAGAAGAACTAGACGAGCGCCTAAATGCGCTAAAAGCCCAGTACCGCGACGATCAAATGCGTTCGGAACTAGATAAACCAGATAACCAGCGCGAAATTGCTCAGCGCATACTTACCGAAAAAACCATCAAGTTTTTGACAAAATAGGCTAGTATTAGCACTCTGCATTGACGAGTGCTAATACGGGGCGCTATACTCTTAGTTATGATTAATCCAACAAGTCTTTTAATCCCAACAGTTATAGAAACCGATGGCCGCATTGAGCGAGCCTATGACATATACAGCCGTCTATTAAAAGAACGAATTATATTTTTGGGCGAAGATGTAAATTCCCACACAGCTAACCTTATTGTTGCGCAGCTGTTGTTTTTGCAAAACGAAGACCCTAAAA
>JAYUPU010000092.1:0-2386 GCA_043759925.1 bacterium
GACATTTTAGTTTGTAGTTACAGTACGGCATCGCAATAGCAGAAATTACACTTATATATTGTGCTTATGCTTGGTGCACCCGGACGGATTTGAACCGCCGACACCTGGTTCCGAAGACCAGTGCTCTATCCAGCTGAGCTACGGGTGCGTAACAGTTATTGTAACAGTTAAGTCCTAGGTTTAACAGAGGTTAATTGACAGGGCTAAGCATTGGGGCTTGGCGTACAAAGCTATGCTGGCTAAGCACCTGTATTATTGCAGCTGCTACATCACCACGTGGAACATAGTTTTTAGTATGTTTTGCATGGCAAGTGTATGTAAGCACGTGCTAAAGTTAGTAGTATGAAATACATAAATAAAATTTTTATTGCAGTTCTGATAGTTGGTGCGATCTTTTTGGGGTTTAATTTAGTAAATAATAATAAAGATTCTAAAAATGTTGCAGTAGGCGGGACAACTACAAATGATTCGTCACCGTCTGGTTCTAAAGTCCTTGATTTTAGTAATAATGGTCTTACAAAAGTTACGTCAGATATTTACAGTAAAACAGACACTACCGACCTAATACTTTCCAATAATAGTATTCAGACTCTTCCTTCTGAAATGGGTAAAATGACAAATGTCATCATCTTTAAAATTGATCACAATATTCTGGACGGTAGCCTTATTGGCGAGATTCGCCAGATGTCTAAACTTAAACAACTTGATGTTAGTTATAACAAAATGACTGGTATGCCCGCAGAAATTGGTCAATTAACTAACTTAGAGACTTTGAATTATAGCTATAATTCTATTACTGGATTACCGAACGAGCTTGCTAATCTTAAGAACAATTTAAAAGAGTTTAATCTTACTGGTAACCCACTTAGCCCGGAACAAATTAGCAAACTAAAAGCATCACTACCAAACACAACGATCATATTTTGATAAACAAAGCCCAACTTACTTCAAGTTAGGTTAGACTAGAGCCCAAAACCTCTTTCAAATAAAGGCTTTGTGTTGTTGTGTGTACTGCCGTCTGCCTTGGTGGGCACTTGCTGGATGTTCAAAGGCCACGTTACGGGTAATTTAGCTTTAAACGTGGTATTACCAAACAGCACATCAGCAACACCCGCACCTTCGCTGCCTGGCAGCCAGGCAGCTATAGCCACGTCCCAGGATGATATCTGGTCGGTAATAATAAGTGGTCGCCCGGATAATATAATCACAATAATCTTTTTGGATGATTCCTTAAGGTTTTTAATAGCTTGAATATCTTTAGCATCAATTGTAGGGTTTGCATTGTCTCCCCAACCTTCGGCGTATGGTTTTTCACTAATAACAGCAATACCTACGTCTGCCTTATTGTTAGCTGCATCAATTTTACCGTTTAGGCTATAGTCAACCCGACTACCACTGCCTACTACCTGTCGTATACCTTGTAGAATGGACGTTCCGCCTGGCATCCAGTTTCCATCTACACCCTGCCACTCTACTGTCCATGCACCACTCTGCCTGCCTACATTATCTGCACCACTACCTGCCACAAGAATTCGGTTTGTACTTTTAGACAGTGGCAGTAGGGAACCTTGATTTTTAAGTAAAACTGCACTAGAGGCTACCGCAGTGCGGGCAAGCTTGCGGTGTTCTACGGAACCTACACTTTTTAAACTAGTGTCTGGCGGCGGTAAATCAAACAGGCCAGCTTTAAATTTTTGATACAAAATTCGACTAACCGCATCATCGATGCGTGTCTGGCTAACATCTCCATTTTTAACAGCTTTGCGGACATCATTCAAAAAAGCCTTGTAATCGTACGGCAACATGGCCATATCTAGGCCAGCATTTATAGTTTTTACATTGGCATTATACTTGCTAGTTCCAGAGTATTCATAAACTCCATACCAATCAGAAACGACAAAACCTTTAAAACCTAAGTCATTCTTTAGTTTGTCTGTTACTAGATATTTGCTATCAATAATTCGCTCATCACCCCACTGATTTAGCCCAATCATTACGCTGGCAACACCGGCGTTTACAGCAGATCTATAAGGGGGTAAATACTCGTTTAACAATGCAGTTTCATTAGGCGTTGTTTTGCCCTGATCGATCTTAAATTTTTTATGATTAGATTGGCCCCAGTTCATAGCGCCAGTCGCTAAATAATGCTTTGCGGTTGCCAGAACGTACGACTTGTCGCTAATGGGTTCTTGTGTTCCAGATATGTAGGAACTGCCTAATTGTGCGTTTAAATCTGGATTATCTGAAAAAGCCTCGTAAACTCTACCCCAGCGCATGTCCTTCGGGGCATCAAGGGAAGGTGAGTAGTTCCAGTTTATACCAGTCGCTCTTAGCTCTTCGGTGGTCGCAATCGCAACCTTTTTTACTAGTTCACCGTTCTTACTTG
>JAYUPU010000093.1:0-2385 GCA_043759925.1 bacterium
TTAATTAAAATGTGTGCACCACCAACTTTAGCGCTAGCTTCGTGGGGTAGCGTGCCATCAACAACAGGCACTGTAATCATACTTTTTTTAGCAACTTCAGTTGCTTTGGTAACAGCTGCGGTTACATCTGCTCCTTTAGCAATTCCTACACCTACTTTGTGCTTGCGGTCGCCCACAACTACAAGGGCTCGGAATCTAAATCGGCGGCCACCTTTAACAACACGTGCAACACGGTCGACATGCATGACGCGCTCGTCAAATAGGCTTGGCTCTTGTGGTAACTGATTTCGTTGTTCTCTTGGCATATTAAAACTCCAATCCTTCCGCCCTGGCAGCATCTGCAAAAGCTTTTACGCGGCCATGATATAGCCTGCTACCGCGGTCTAATACGACTTTTTTAACTTTAGCTGCCTTAGCCTTTTTAGCAATTTCTGTGCCAATAGTTACTGCTTTTTCGGTCATAGTGCCAGTAAGCTTTTTACTACCAACGGTTGTTGCTGCAGCCAGTGTTTTATGTGTCTCGTCATTAATAACCTGAGCACTTACGTGCATATTTGTAATACGAACCATCAAACGCGGACGTTCTGTGGTGCCACTAACGGTTGCACGTACGCGGTGAGCACGTTGAGTGCGGTTTGACTGTTTGCGAATAAGTTCACTCATGACTATTTATCCTTTCCGCTCTTACCACTCTTACGAACGATGCGCTCGGTAGTATACTTAATACCTTTGCCCTTATATGGCTCTGGCTTTTTAAATGAACGAATTTCGGCGGCAACTTGGCCAACCTGTTGTTTATTAATACCCGATACAGTAATAATGTTTTGATCAACAGCAACTGCGGTGCCTACAGGGATCGCATAAACGACCTCGTGTGAGAAACCAAGTGCCATTTTAAGATTAGTACCTTGTACGTTAGCCTTAAAACCGACACCATTTACTTCTAGTTGCTTTTTAAAGCCTTCTGTCACACCAGTAGCCATATTTTGGATTAGTGTTCGCATAAGGCCATGCTTACTGCGATGCTCGCGCTCTTCGGTTTGACGGCTAACGATTACTTCGCCCGCCTTAACCTCGACATTAATGCCGGGCATCATAAACTGCTGCAGCGTGCCCTTACTACTAGTGACAGTGACATTGTCATTGTCGACAGTAATTGTCACACCAGCAGGTATTTTGACTGGTAGTTTTCCTATACGACTCATTATTGCTCCTTATTATTAATAAACTTGGCAAATTAGCTCGCCACCAAGGCGTTGCTTCTTTGCTTCGTATCCGGTCATTATGCCTTTGCTTGTACTGATAACAACTACGCCACGTCCACCTTTAACGGTTGGAATATCATCGGCGGTTGTGTACATACGTCGGCCTGGTTTACTTAGGCGTTTAATTTCGTTAACTTGCGCTGGCATGATGCCTAGTACTAGTTGTTTACCTACGGTGCCGTCAGTTACCTGTACTGCACCTATAAACTTGTTTGCTGACAATACTTTAGCAACTGCTTCTTTAACATTGCTGTGTGGAAGAGTTACTGAATCTTTATTTACTAATGCTGCGTTACGAACGCGGGTTAGCATATCTGCAATAGGATCTGTTGAAACCATCATAATTATTACCAACTAGCCTTTGTTACGCCAGGAATTTCACCCTTGCTTGCATGTTCACGGAAGCTTAAACGGCTTAAGCCAAACTGACGCATATATGCGCGGCCACGGCCGGTTTCGCTGCAGCGGTTTTTAAGGCGCGTTGGGCTACTATTGCGTGGAAGCATATGTAAGCCTTCAAGATCGCCGGCAGCTTTAAGTTCTGCACGCTTTGCAGCGTATTGTTCGTGCATTTTTGCTCGTTTTGCATTACGAGCCAGTATAGATTTCTTTGCCATATCTACTTAACCCCTTTCTCGAAAGGCATACCAAACAGTGTCAATAAAGCACGGCTGTGTGTAGGCCCCTCTGACTTAATTACAAAAATAAATTGCATACCATGTGGATTGGTAGTTTCTTCGAACGAAAGTTCTGGGAAAACAGTTTGGTCGGTTAGACCAAGGCTGTAGTTACCTTGACGGTCAAAAGCTTTGGCACTTACACCGTGAAAGTCACGCAAACGTGGCAGTACAATCGCAATAAGGCGATCAGCCATTTCGTACATACGGTCACCGCGCAAAGTTACTTTAAGACCAATCTTGCTGCCTTCACGAAGTTTAAAAGTAGCGATAGACATACGAGCGGTGGTCTCTACAGGCTGTTGGCCGGTAATTTTGCGTAGTGTGTTTGTAGCGATTTCAATAAACTTTTTGTCGTCTTTAGCTTTGCCTAGACCAATGTTAACAACAATTTTTTCTAGTTTAGGTACTTGGTTTACGTTTGTAAGGCCAAGTTCTTTTTG
>JAYUPU010000094.1:0-2362 GCA_043759925.1 bacterium
CTTATGAAAGAATCTAACAAAGCTTCTGGTCAATCTGGCGAAAACTTGCTTAAGTTTTTGGAATTACGTGCTGATAACGCAGTATATCGTGCTGGTTTCGCACCAAGCAGGCGCGCTGCACGTCAGCTAGTAACCCATGGCCACTTTATGCTAAATGGTCGTCGTGTTGATATTCCGTCACTGCGCATGTCTGTTGGCGATGTACTTACAGTACGTGAGAACAGTAAAAAAAGTGAGTACTTCAAGAAATTAGATGAAGTCAGCCCAGCATCTGGTGATTTACCTAGTTGGGTTAAAGCAGATCGTAAGAAAATAAGTCTTACAATTGTTTCCCTTCCAGAACGCGAACACGCAGAAGCAGATATTAACGAACAACTAATTGTTGAGTACTACTCACGCTAAGGAGAACAAACGGATGTCAAATACAATTCACACACCAATGTTATCGGGCGTTACAGACCACAGCACCACAAGTGCGACGTTTGCTATCGAGCCGTTACACTCAGGCTATGGCATGACGCTTGGCAACAGCATGCGCCGTGTACTGCTTTCTAGCATTGCCGGTGCAGCAATTACGTCTTTCCGCATCGAAGGTGTGAGCCACGAGTTCACTACCGCCGAAGGTGTTAAAGAAGACGTAGTCGAGATTATGCAGAACCTAAAAGGAATACGTTTCCGCGTATTCAGCGACGAACCACAGACTGTTCGCGTAACTAAAAAAGGCAAAGGTGTTTTAACCGCTAAAGACATTGCAACAAATGCAGATGTTGAAGTAGTAAACCCCGAGCACGTTATTGCACATATTGACGGCGACAAAGCAAATGTTGTTATTGACCTAATCGTAGAAAAAGGCCGCGGTTACCGCACTATAGACGACAGTGGCAACAGGCGTGCAAGCGACATGATTGCACTTGATGCAATCTTTAGCCCAGTTTTGCGCGTACGTTACAAGGTAGAAAACACACGTGTTGGTCAAGTGACTGACCTTGATAAGCTTTTGCTTAGTGTTGATACCGACGGCAGCATTACACCACGTGAAGCTTTCGAAGAAGCTGCAGCTATCTTGGTTAACCAATATACTGCTTTGGCTGGTCAAACCCGTGTCGAAGTTGGTGCGCCACTAACAGCTAACAAAGCAGAAACATCGTTGACTCCTGAATCTGCTGATGAGCCATCAATGTTAGATACGTCTATCGAAGATCTAAACCTAAGTGCACGTACAACAAACGCGCTTATTAATAACGATATTCACACCTTAAAAGATCTTTTCAGTCTTAGTGATGCAGAACTCCGCGACCTTAAGGGTTTCGGTAGCAAAGCTCTAGACGAAGTAAAAGAGAAAATGGCAGAGTTGGAACTATAATATGCACCGCCACGGATATCAAGGTAGAAAATTCGGTCGCGAGCGCGATCAGCGGGAAGCGCTACTAGCTAGCCTAGCTGAGTCGTTGATTTTGCACGAGTCGATCGAAACAACACTACCGAAGGCTAAAGAAATTGTGCCTTACGTAGAACGTCTTATTACAAAAGCAAAAAAAGGCGACTTACATAATCGTCGTCAGATTATTGCGCAGCTACAAACACTTGAAGCAGCACATAAATTGGTTGACGATATAGCACCAAAACTAGGCGCCCGCACAAGTGGCCATCTACGCATCGAACGCACAAAAATGCGCCGCGGTGACAATGCTCAACTTGCACGTGTTAGTTTTGTTGACAACCTAAAAGATGCCCCAACGGCAGCTAAAGTGGCCAAAACAGTAGATGCAACACCTACGAAAGGGGAAAAATAATGAAGACTTATTCAGCAAAACCCTCTGACGTAGTACGCAAGTGGCACGTTATTGATGCATCCCAGGCCCCACTTGGCCGTGTAGCTACCCAAATTGCTACATTACTAACTGGTAAGGGAAAGCCAATGTTTACACAGCACATCGATTGTGGTGACTTTGTAGTCGTTATTAACGCTGCCAACATTGTTGTAACTGGTAACAAAGCAACAGATAAAATTTATTATAGCTATTCTGGTTTTCCAGGCGGCCTTAGCGAGCGCACATTAAACGAGCAAATGCTAAAAGATCCATTAGTCGTTATTGAAAAAGCTGTAAAGGGTATGTTGCCAGTCAACAAACTACGTCCAGCACGTTTACAGCGACTAAAGATCTATGCAGGTGCCGATCATAACCATGACGCTCAAAAGCCAATAGCATTTGATCTAAAGAAAGGAACCAAGTAACCATTATGGCTGAAAAAAGTTATTTCTACGGTCTTGGTCGCCGCAAAAGTGCAACTGCACGTGTCCGCGTAATGAATGGTAAAGGTAGCATTACTATCAATGGTAAAAGCGCCGAAGCCTACTTTG
>JAYUPU010000095.1:0-2339 GCA_043759925.1 bacterium
TTAGGTAGGCATCGTAATTACCCCTGTAGCTGTGGGCTTTTTTATCTTTGAGTTCAATAATACGGTCAACATTTTTTAGTACATCACGGTCGTGGCTAATAATAAGCACGCTGCTAGGTGTATTTTTAAGCCAAGTAATAAATGCGTCTTTACCAACGTAGTCCATGTGGTTTGTTGGTTCGTCTAACAGGGATATATGTGGCTGGGCTAATTGTATGGCAATAAGTTCTACAAGGCGTTTTTGGCCACCACTAAGGCTTGCAAAACTGTGGGTTAGAAGTTCTTTATCTAGCTGGTAGGCATCAAATAGTTTTTCTAGCGAATTTTCAACTTCGTAATAACCTAGGTCGCTAAACTGCTGTAGCGCGTCGCTATATTCGTGCAACTTTTTCATGTTGTCGCCCATATGGTCGGGATAAGTGGTCATAATGTGGTGCAGTGTGGCAAATTTGGGTAGCTTATTGGTAATGTGATCAAGGGTAGATTTCACTTGTTCGTGCACGCCGATGTGTTCCTGGCTGGTGGCCATAACTACATTGTGTTTGGGTATTTGAATTTGGCCGTCGTAATCAGTATCACTGCCGCTTAACAGGTTAAAAAGAGTAGTTTTGCCTGTACCGTTGCGGCCCAAAAAGCCAATTTTTTCGCCGTCTTCTAATCGCAGCTCAAAACCTTGCAGTAAGATCTTTGCGCCCATAGATTTTTCGTGAATAACAGCGTGTAACATAGATGATGTATTATAGCCTATCTGTTGATTATCTGTTAGCTTGGGCTATAAAAGTTGCAGCCCACTTATGTGGGCAAAGTCTTTATCTTTGGTAAGTAGTGGCAGGTTGTGTTCTATACAAAGTGCGGCAATCCACATATCGTTGGTGTTTATTGGCTTACCAATTTTGCGTAGGCCAGTAAATATCTGGGCAAACAGTCGGGTAGTTTTATCTGTTGTATGCAATACTTCGACATTTGGTTGGTCTAGCAGTGCAGCTAGGTTTGCTTGATTATGCTGTAGTTTTGTACCTAGTAAAAAACCCGCCCTAAGTTCTGCAAGTACAACAAAAGGTACGTATAGCAACGTATCTGCATTAAAATACGGCCTAACGGCCAAATCGCCCCTGTCTAGGGCTGCAAAAATATTGGTATCTAGTACCGCACTTACTGCCATATGGCAGCGTCTATTTTAGATAAATCTTCTAATGCTACGTCAAATTCAGGGCCAAAGCTGTTTGCGCTAAACATTTGGTTGTATATGTCTGTGTTGGTTGTTGGGGAATCACTTTGTACTTGCGACTGAATAATATCTAGCACAGTACTATTAAAGGATTTGCCTGTACGGCGCGCCCGCTTGCGAATTTTTTGGTCTATATCTGCGGGTATTCCCCTGATGGTGTATTGTACTTTGTGCATGTATACAGTGTATGCAATATATACATATCTGTCAAAGGCAACCTTTTTATAAACTGTGGGTTGCTTTGTATAGCGCGGCAGCGACCTTATCGTAACGTCGTAAAACATCATAGCTGGTGTTGGCAATAAGTGTGGTGGGCAGTTCGGCTAGCTTTTTAGTGGTTAGCCTGGCTATAACAGTGTCGCATACGTATTTTGCACCTATATCTGCCGTTTTTTTATGCTGTAGGGCCTTGTACAGGCTTATTAGAAGGGTTTCTTGCCTAAAGTCGGTTAGGTGGTTACCTTTGCGCACACGCCACACTGTAGCGTAGTGTAGATGTTCTAGCGACGTCCAAATAGCATTACAACTAGTGCATTTTCGCCGTCTCCACACGCTGTTACTGCGCTTTTGGTGGCGACTATTGGTTACTTGGCTATCTTTTTTGCAATATGGGCATATCATATATTTATTCTTTCAAATATAGCCAACCATGTCAACATATTGACATCACGCTGTATAAAAAGCTAGTGGATAAGCAGGCTAAAACAGGGGATAAGCACCAATTAACGTAATTAAGTACGGCAGATGTTACACTTATGCTTATATGAAGATAGCCATAGATGAATCTGGCGATAGCGGCCGCAAATTATGGAAAGGTAGCAGCAAGTGGTTTGTAGTTGCCGCAGCCATCGTACCAGATACACTTAACGGTTGTGGTCCCACTTGCCAAGCAGTTGCTACCTATCAGCACCAGTACATGGCCGGTGTCGAACTGCATTACAGCAAGAACAGCCACACACAACACATTGAGTTTTTTAAATACATGCAAGACAAAGATTACGTTTTTGCAGCTGTAGCCATAGATAAGCGCATGCTGCTTACGCGCAAACCATACGTACTGCGCAGTAAAATGTCACTATTACAGTATGCATTCGACCACTTATTTGACCAG
>JAYUPU010000096.1:0-2334 GCA_043759925.1 bacterium
GCCCTGCAAGTTTTTACCAGGCTGTTTAGCAGAAAGAGCGATTAAATGGCAGAACCAGCTGGTACGCCAGCAGGCGCCTTGCGCATTGCTATTGTTCACGACTGGATGCTTCTAGGTGGTGCCGAGCAAGTTGTGGCTGAATTGTTAGACATGTACCCAGATGCGCCGCTGTATACCAGCTGCATTAGCCCCCAGTGGCAACAAAAGCTGCAAGGACGCAAGGTTATTACTGGCTACCTTAATAAACTAGTGTTTGTAAAAATCCGTAAGTTTGTGCCCTTTTTGCGCCAGATTTGGTTTAGCCAGCTAGATTTAAACGGTTACGACGTTGTTATTAGCAGCAGCGGTGCCGAAGCTAAAGGCATTAAGGTGCCGGCGGGTGTATTACATATAAACTACTGCCACGCACCAACACACTATTACTGGAGCCGCTACGATCAATATATTAAAGACCCCGGCTTTGGGGCTTTTAACTTTTCGGCACGTTTGGGGCTTAGGTTACTTGTAGCGCCAATGCGCGCGTGGGACAAACGGGTCGCCAAGCGCCCCCATGTTATGGTGGCAAATTCTACTCATATTGCTGGCCAAATTAAAAAGTATTATAACCGCACCAGCGTTGTTATACATCCGCCGGTTAATGTGGCAGAATTTATGACCACCAAGACTAATAAGCGTAGTGGTTATTTGGTGGTTGGCCGCCAAACACCCTACAAGCGCACCGACCTAGCGGTAAAAACTGCCAATGTTTTAGGATTACCGCTTACTGTTATTGGCGATGGCCCACAACACAAGCAGCTGCAAAAACTAGCCGGCCCAACAGTTACGCTTATTAAAAACGCCGATCGCCAGCAAGTTATTCAGGCTATGCAAACAGCCCAAGGCTTTATATTTGCTGGGTTAGACGATTTTGGCATTACACCAGTCGAGGCCATGGCGGCCGGCTGCCCTGTTATTGCCTACAAAGCGGGTGGCGCGCTAGACTACGTAGTGCCAGAGAAAACCGGCCTATTTTTTGATAAGCAATCTGTTTATAGCCTATCCCACGCTATCCAGCTATTTCAAAAACTACAATTTAATAAAAAGACCGTTGTAAATAAAGCGGTGCAATTCGCCCCACAAAACTTTAGGCTAGCTATGGACGACTTGGTTAAAAATTCGTACGTCACATTTATTAGTAAATAAACCAAAGGATCTAAACTATGTGCGGAATAATTGGCTACATAGGCCCCAAACAAGCCCAAACATTTATTCTAGATGGACTAGCCACGCTAGAATACCGCGGATATGATTCTACCGGCATAGTAGTTATAAACAACAATAGCCCTCAACTACTTAGAAGCGTTGGCCGTGTAGATTCTGTAGCAAGTGAACTCAGCAAAAAACCGTTTAAGGGCACTTACGGCATTGGCCACACCCGTTGGGCAACGCATGGTGCGCCGCTAGAACGTAATGCCCACCCCCATACCGACACTGCCAAACAGTTTTTTGTAGTACACAACGGCATCATCGAAAACTACCAAGATATTAAAACTTTGCTCCAAAAGCAGGGTGCTGTATTTAGCTCAGACACGGATACTGAGGTTATTCCCCAGCTAATTGCGTATGAATATGCACGCCTAAAAGATGTACAAAAAGCCTTCTTATCTACCCTAAAACAACTGCGTGGTGCATACAGCATTGTAATGGTTACCCCACTGGTAGCAGATACAATTTTTGCAGCGCGGCTTAGTAGCCCACTAGTAATTGGCATTGGCCATGGCGAAAACTTTATAGCCAGTGACCCAACACCTATAATGGAACACACTAAAAAGGTTATCTTTTTGAACGACTATGAAGCTGCTGTTATTAATGCAAAAGACGCGCACATAATTAATATTAAAGACGGCGCGGCGCAACACCGCACTCCAACCGAACTTGACTATGACCCTGACAGTGCACAGCTGGGCGACTACCCGGACTTTATGACAAAAGAAATCCACGAGGCCCCACAAACCGTTAGGTCCGCACTGCTTGGCAGGCTGCGCGCCGATCAAAATCTAATAAAACTTGGCGGGCTAGAACTTGTACAAGAGCAGCTGCGCTACATTGACCGCATTATTATTGTGGCATGCGGTACATCGTACTACGCTAGCTTGGTTGGTGAATATTTAATTGAAGAGATAGCCGGTATCCCCGTAGAGGTTCAGCAAGCTAGCGAATTTAAATACCGGCAAGAACCACTAAGCCGCGGCACAGCCATTTTGGCGGTGTCTCAATCTGGCGAAACGGCAGATACACTGGCGGCACTGCAAAAAGTCGCAGGATACGGCGTACTACGCCTGGGCGTTGTAAACG